>JAFAMT010000018.1 GCA_019233085.1 Herbaspirillum sp. | reverse complement strand
GAATGCTTTTCTGCGCTCTAGCTTAATGCTGATCTCTCTCCGGTCGGGAGGACGCGCCGGTGGCGGACCGGCAGCCGCTCACTTTTCTTGTCTCGCCAAGAAAAGTAAGCAAAAGAAGGCGACCGCTGCTGCCTCCGCCCTCCTTCGGAGGGTCCCCGCGTCAGCGTGTACCAAGACGGGAAAAATAGATTCGCTTCGCTCAAACTATTTTCCTGATCCGTCTTGGTACACGCTGACGCGGCGGGGCAGAAGCGGACAGCCCGTCCGGCTCGCCTTCGGCTTTGCCCGGTCTCTTACTCGCCTTCGGCTTCGCGCTTTCTCTTACTCGCCTTCGGCTTCGGGGCTTTTCTTCTGGCTGCTAAATCTTGCGCTCTCGGTTCCAGTAGTCCGCTTGCACATAGACTTCCTTGAGGTAGTCGATGAAGAACCTCGTCTTCGCCGGCAAATGCCGCTGCTGTGGGTACACCGCCATGATGTCGTAGTGCGGTAGCGCGTAGTCGTCCAGTACCGTCACCAGCTCGCCCGAGGCCAGCTGGGCCTGGATCTCCCAGGTCGAGCGCCAGGCCAGTCCCAGCCCTTCGCTGGCCCAGCGGTGCAGCAGCTCGCCGTCGTTGCAGTCCAGGTTGCCTTGCACCTTGACGATCACCGGCTTGCCATTCTGTTGGAAGTACCAGCCGCGCTGTTGCCCGCCCTGCAGGTTGAAGGCCAGGCAGTTGTGTTGCGACAGGTCGTCCAGCGTGCGGGGCAGGCCGTGCCGGTGCAGGTATTCCGGGGCGGCGCATACCACGCGGCGGTTGCTGGCCAGGCGTACGGCGACGAAGCTGGGTTCGATGGTGCCGCCTATGCGAATGCCCAGGTCGTAGCCTTCCCGTACCAGATCCACCACGCGGTCGGTCAGGTTGAAGGAGATCTGTACTTCGGGATGCGCCGCCAGGAAGGCCGGGGCGTGCGGCGCGACATGCAGCCGCCCATACGCGGCCGGGGTGGAGACGACCAGGTGGCCGGTGGCCTTGTGGCGGCCTTCGGCAATGCTCTTCTCGGCCACATCCATCTGCTCCAGCAACTTGCGGCAGTGATCCAGGAATACGCTGCCTTGCTCGGTCAGCGTCAGGTGTCGGGTGGTCCGGTGCATCAGCTTGGTGCCCAGCCGCTTTTCCAACGCGTCAATGCGCCGTCCCATCATTACCGGGGTCACGTTCTCTTCCAATGCAGCTGCGGCCAGGCTGCCTTTGTCGACCACCATCACAAAGGCTTCAATTTGTTTGAGTTTGTCCATCAATCTCCCCCATTCGGTACTTTTTCTATATTTCCATACTTTGGATAAGTAATAAACAGATTTTATTGCTACTTATCATCCGCAATTGTAATGACTAGGATGGCCTCCAGAGATCAGAGATCAACATCCACCACAACGGACATCCTGGAGAACGAACATGGCAAAGATGAGAGCAGTCGACGCGGCAGTGCTGGTATTGGAGAAGGAGGGCTGCGGGCAGGCCTTCGGTGTGCCGGGTGCGGCGATCAATCCCTTCTATTCGGCCCTGAAGCGCCATGGCGGCATCCAGCATATCCTGGCGCGTCACGTCGAGGGCGCGTCGCACATGGCGGAGGGCTATACCCGCGCCAAGGCCGGCAATATCGGGGTGTGCATTGGTACCTCCGGTCCGGCCGGGACTGATATGATCACCGGCCTCTATTCGGCCCAGGCCGATTCCATCCCCATCCTCTGCATCACCGGCCAGGCCCCGCGTGCCCGGCTCTACAAGGAGGATTTCCAGGCCGTCGATATCGAGTCCATCGCCAAGCCGGTCACCAAGTGGGCCGTGACCGTGCGTGAGCCGGCGCTGGTGCCGCGCGTGTTCCAGCAGGCTTTCCACCTGATGCGTTCGGGCCGTCCTGGGCCGGTGCTGATCGACTTGCCTTTTGATGTGCAGATGGCCGAGATCGATTTCGATCCCGATACCTATGCGCCGTTGCCGATCTATCGTCCGTCCGCTACCCGTGCCCAGATCGAGAAGGCCATGGAGATGCTCAACGCTGCCGAGCGTCCGTTGCTGACCATCGGCGGTGGCGTGGTCAATGCCGATGCGGCAGCGCTGGCGGTGGAGTTCGCCGAGCTGACCGGGGTGCCGGTGATTCCCACCCTCATGGCCTGGGGCGCCATCCCCGACGACCATCCGCAGATGGCCGGCATGGTCGGTCTGCAGACCAGCCATCGCTATGGCAATGCCACCCTGCTGGCTTCGGACTTCGTGCTCGGTGTGGGCAACCGCTGGGCCAATCGCCATACCGGATCCATCGATGTCTTTACCAAGGGGCGCAAGTTCGTCCACGTCGATATCGAGCCGACCCAGATCGGCCGGGTCTTCGGTCCCGACTATGGCATCGTCAGCGATGCCGGTGCGGCCCTGAAGCTGTTCGTCGAAGTGGCGCGCGAGCTCAAGGCGGCGGGCCGCCTGCCGGACCGCTCGGCCTGGCTGGCCGAGTGCCAGCAGCGCAAGAAGACGCTGCAGCGCCGTACCCATTTCAATGAGACGCCGGTCAAGCCGCAGCGTGTCTATGAGGAGATGAACCGCGCCTTCGGTCGCGATACCTGCTACGTCGCCACCATCGGCCTGTCGCAGATCGCCGCGGCGCAGTTCCTGCATGTCTACAAGGACCGCCACTGGATCAACTGCGGCCAGGCCGGTCCGCTGGGCTGGACCATTCCCGCCGCGCTGGGCGTGGTGGCGGCCGATCCGCAGAAGAAGGTGGTGGCCATCTCGGGTGACTATGACTTCCAGTTCATGATCGAGGAGCTGGCCGTGGGGGCGCAGTTCAACCTGCCTTACCTGCATGTGCTGGTCAATAACTCCTACCTCGGCCTGATCCGCCAGGCGCAGCGCGGTTTCGAGATGGATTACTGCGTGCAGCTGGCTTTCGAGAACATCAATGCCCCCGAGCTCAATGGCTATGGCGTGGACCACGTGGCCGTCGTCGAGGGGCTGGGTTGCAAGGCCATCCGCGTGACCGATCCCAACGGCATCCAGGATGCACTGGCCCAGGCGCAGCGCTGGATGGCCGAGTACCGCGTACCGGTGGTGGTGGAGATCATCCTGGAGCGCGTCACCAACATCGCCATGGGCACCGAGATCGATGCCATCAACGAATTCGAGGACCTGGCCAAGAGCGCCGAAGACGCGCCGACCGCCATCAGCCTGCTGGACTAAGAGGAGACACCATGACCAAACTTGCCGCCAATCTCACTATGCTGTTTACCGAAGAGCCTTTCCTGGAACGCTTCAAGGCCGCGGCCGACGCCGGTTTCAAGGGCGTGGAATTCTTGTTCCCGTATGCCTTCACGCCGGAGCAGATCGCCGACCAGCTGCGCACCCATCGCTTGCAACTGGTACTGCACAACCTGCCGGCCGGCAATTGGGAGGCGGGTGAGCGGGGCATTGCCTGCCACCCGGACCGGGTGGCCGAGTTCCGCGCCGGCGTCGATGAGGCGATCCGTTATGCCAGGGCGCTGGAAGTGCCGCAGCTGAATTGCCTGGTCGGCATCCTGCCGCCGGGTGTCTCGCGCGAGGCCGCGCGCGAGGTGCTGGTGGGCAATCTCAAGTATGCCGCCGGCAAGCTCAAGGAGCAGGGCATCCGCCTGCTGATCGAGCCGATCAACCATTTCGACATCCCCGGCTTCTTCCTCAACACCACGCGCCAGGCCGTGGAGCTGATCCTGGCCACGGGCTCGGACAACCTCTTCGTCCAATACGACATCTACCACATGCAGCGCATGGAGGGCGAGCTGGCCAATACGATCAAGGCCAACCTCTCGCTGATCGGCCATGTGCAACTGGCCGACAACCCGGGCCGAGGCGAACCCGGCACCGGCGAGATCAACTACCGCTACCTGTTCGGCTGGCTCGATGGCATCGGCTACACCGGCTGGATCGGTTGCGAATACAAGCCCCAGGCCGGTACCAGCGCCGGCCTAGGCTGGATCGAACAGCACGGCCTGCGCGCCTGAGCCTGGACGGATAGCGGATTTTTCATTTTCTTGAGGAGAAACAGCATGGCAAAAGTTGGATTCATCGGCCTGGGCATCATGGGCGCGCCCATGGCGGAAAACCTGCAAAAGGGCGGTCACAAGCTCTACCTGCACGACCAGAAGAACCCGCCGGCGGCGCTGCTCGAAGGCGGCGCCACCGTGTGCACGTCCGGTGCCGAGGTGGCCAAGCGCGCTGACATCATCATCGTGATGGTGCCCGACACGCCGCACGTGCAGGCGGTGCTGTTTGGTGAGAAGGGCGTGGCCGAGGGCCTGTCGGCCGGCAAGATCGTGGTGGACATGAGCTCGATCTCGCCCATCGCCACCAAGGAGTTCGCGCAGAAGATCAATGCCCTGGGCTGCCAGTACCTGGATGCCCCGGTCTCGGGGGGCGAAGTCGGCGCCAAGGCGGCCTCGCTGACCATCATGGTGGGCGGCTCGGAATCGGCCTTCAACGACGTCAAGCCGTTGTTCGAGCTCATGGGCAAGAACATCACTCTGGTCGGTGGCAACGGCGATGGCCAGACTACAAAGGTCGCCAACCAGATCATCGTGGCGCTGAACATCCAGGCCGTGGCCGAGGCGCTGCTGTTTGCCTCCAAGGCCGGCGCCGATCCGGCACGGGTGCGCCAGGCCCTGATGGGTGGCTTTGCCGCATCGCGCATCCTGGAGGTGCATGGCGAGCGCATGGTCAAGCGCACCTTCAATCCGGGCTTCCGCATCGAGTTACACCAGAAGGACCTGAACCTGGCCCTGCAAGGCGCCAAGGCACTGGGCATCAGCCTGCCCAATACCGCCGCCGCGCAGGAACTGATGAATGCCTGCGCCGCCCACGGCATGAGCGGCCTGGATCACTCGGCGCTGTGCCGCGCCGTGGAGATCATGTCCAACCACGAGATCGCCAAGGCGTGAGCAGTTGACGCTGCCAGCATGAGGTGCGGCCAGGGATGATCATTGTCCTGGCATACCTCATCCCGTTCGGACTGAGTAGCCGCGCAGGCGGCGTATCGAAGACGCGCAGACCTCTGAGCGCCTTCGATACGATCCTTCGGATCTACCCAGTCCGAACGGCTTTTTAATGATCCAGATAATTTAAAGAGGATGTTCATGCGCCGCCAACGCCAGGCCAAAATCGTCGCCACCCTCGGCCCCGCCAGTGCCACGCCGGAAATGATCCGCGCCCTATTCGAGGCGGGGGCCGACGTGTTCCGTTTCAATTTCAGTCACGGCAGCCACGCCGACCATCACGCCCGTTACCAGATCGTGCGCCAGGTGGAGCAGGAAGTGGGCCGTCCCATCGCCGTGCTGGCCGACCTGCAAGGCCCCAAGCTGCGCATCGGCCAGTTCGCGCAAGGCCGCGTGAACGTCGAGGCCGGGCAGGTCTTCGTGCTGGACCGTGATCCGGCGCCTGGGGACGCCCACCGGGTCTGCCTGCCGCATCCTGAACTGTTCGAGGTCATCGGCGCCGGACAAAGCCTGCTGATCGATGACGGCAAGGTGCGGCTGCAGGTCGACTCCAGCGATGGCGACCGCATCCTTACCCGCGTGGTCAACAGCGGCGTGCTGTCCGACCGCAAGGGTGTGAATGTACCCGACGCCGTGCTGCCTATCCCGGCGCTCACCACCAAGGACCGGCGCGACCTCGACTTCGCCCTGGACATGGGTGCGGACTGGATCGCCCTATCCTTCGTGCAGCGTCCCGAGGATGTGCTGGAGGCCCGTGCCCTGGTGGCCGGACGCGCCGCCATCCTCTCCAAGCTGGAAAAACCGGCTGCACTGGACCGCCTGGAAGAGATCGTCGAGGTGTCCGATGCCATCATGGTGGCGCGCGGTGACCTGGGTGTAGAGCTGCCACCGGAGCGCGTGCCGGGCACGCAAAAGCGCATCCTGCGCACCTGCCGTCAGCAGGGCAAGCCCATTGTGATCGCCACCCAGATGCTGGAATCGATGATCACCGCCCCGGTGCCCACGCGGGCTGAAGTCTCGGATGTGGCCAGTGCCATCTATGACGGCTCGGATGCGGTGATGCTCTCGGCCGAGTCAGCCAACGGCGCCTATCCGCTGCAGGCCGTGGAGATGATGGACCGGGTGATTACCGAGGTGGAGCGCGATCCCCTGTATCGCAAGCTGATGGAAGCCCAGCATCCGGCGCCCCAGCGCAATCGCCCCGACGCCATCTGCTCGGCCCTGCGCGACGTCACCGGCATTCTCGGTGCCAGTGCCACGGTGACCTATACCAGCTCGGGCCATACCAGCCTGCGCGCGGCCCGCGAGCGGCCTGCTGCCCCCATCCTCAGCATCACGCCGCAGCTGGGCACGGCACGGCGGCTGGCGCTGGTGTGGGGCGTGCATTCCACCACCAGCGAGCAGGTACATGATGAGAGCCAGATGGTCAGCGCCGCCTGCCAGACGGCCTTGCGGGAAGGCTTTGCGCGCAAGGGAGACCAGATCGCCATCACCGCCGGCATGCCTTTCGGGCAGCCGGGTAGTACCAATCTGTTGCGGGTGGCGGAGGTGTGGGGATAGGCCTGATAACTATCACTACGGCCGGAGAAAGTCGTTCAGCATCATGCTGAACGGCTTTTTTTCATGGATGCGCGGGCGCCAGCTTGAACACCCCCACCGCCTCCTGCAACTGCACCGCCTGATCACGCATGGCCTGAGCGGCTGCGGCGGCCTGTTCCACCAGGGCCGCGTTCTGCTGGGTCGATTCGTCCATCTGGGTGATGGCCCGGTTGATTTCTTCCAGGCCCGTGCTCTGTTCCTGGCTGGCCCGGCTGATCTCGGCGATGATGGTGTTGACCCGCTGCACGCTGGCCACCACATCTTCCATGGTGCTGCCGGCCTGCTGCACCAGGGTACTGCCGTTTTCAATCTTGCCCACCGAATCATGGATCAGGGTCTTGATCTCGCGGGCGGCGCTGGCGCTGCGCTGGGCCAGCGAGCGTACCTCGGAGGCTACCACGGCAAAGCCGCGTCCCTGTTCGCCGGCACGTGCCGCTTCCACGGCGGCATTGAGCGCCAGGATATTGGTCTGGAAGGCGATGCCGTCGATGACCGCGATGATGTCGACGATCTGCCGTGAGGAGGCGTTGATGTCGGCCATTGTATCGACCACCTGATGCACCACGCTCCCGCCCTGTACCGCAATGCCGGAGGCGGTGCTGGCCAGTTGCGTGGCCTGGCGGGCGTTGTCGGCGTTCTGCCTGACGGTGGTGGTGAGCTCTTCCATGGCCGAAGCAGTCTCTTCCAGGGAGCCCGCCTGTTGCTCGGTGCGGGCCGAGAGATCCAGGTTGCCGCTGGCGATTTCACCGGCGGCGTGGTGGATGGTATCGGTGCCCTGGCGCACCCGACCGACGATGTTGCGCAGGTTCTCATTCATCAGTTTCAGGGCCGCCATCAGCTCGCCGGTCTCGTCGCGCGAGGTGACTTCCACCTGCGTGGACAGGTCGCCTTCGGCCACCCGCCGTGCCACGCCCACGGCATGGCCGAGCGGG
>JAFAMT010000010.1 GCA_019233085.1 Herbaspirillum sp. | reverse complement strand
ATCCGCCAGGCGCTTGACGCCTGAGGCCAGGCAGGGCTGGACATGAGAAAAGCCTTCGGCACCGAGAGGTGCCGGAGGCTTGTTCTTTTTGACAAGATACGGGTTTTCAGCGGCTTTTTCTTGCCGGCTGGAAAGCTTGAGCTCGCTTTACGTGCGTCGCTGGCGGGCTCTGGTACAATGCGCCACCGGAAAAATCTATGAGGTATCTATGAGCTGGCTCGAGAAGTTACTGCCACCCCAGATTCAACGCGGCTCCACCAGCCGCAAGGCCATCCCGGAAGGTTTGTGGGTCAAATGCCCCTCCTGCGAGGCCGTGCTGTACCGTACCGACCTGGAGTCCAATCTCCACGTCTGCCCCAAGTGTAGCCACCACATGCGCATCCGCGCCCGCGCTCGTCTCGATGCCCTGCTCGACGAAGGCGGCCGCTATGAGATCGGCCAGGAAGCCCTGCCGGTCGACACCCTGAAGTTCAAGGACAGCAAGAAGTACCCCGACCGTCTCAAGGACGCCATGGAATCCACCGGCGAAACCGATGCCATGGTGGTCATGGGCGGCGCGATCATGACCCTGCCGGTCGTGGTGGCCTGCTTCGAATTCGAATTCATGGGCGGTTCCATGGGCTCGGTGGTGGGTGAGCGCTTCGCGCGCGGCGCCCAGGCTGCGCTGGAACAGAAGGTCCCCTTCATCTGCATCACCGCCACCGGCGGCGCCCGCATGCAGGAAGGCCTGCTGTCGCTGATGCAGATGGCCAAGACCACCGCCATGCTGACCAAGCTGTCCGAAAAGAAGCTGCCCTTCATCAGCGTGCTGACCGACCCGACCATGGGCGGCGTGTCGGCTTCCTTCGCCTTCATGGGCGACGTGGTGATGGCTGAACCCCGCGCCCTGATCGGCTTTGCCGGTCCGCGCGTGATCGAGAACACGGTGCGCGAGAAACTGCCGGAAGGCTTCCAGCGTGCCGAATTCCTGGTCACCAAGGGCGCCATCGACATGATCGTCGACCGCCGCAAGATGCGCGAGGAAATCGCCCGTCTGCTGGCCCTGCTGCAAAACCAGGCCGCCGAAACGGTTTCCTGATAAGCGGCTATACTTCAGGCCCGGATTTGCAGAAGTGCAAATCCGGGCCTTGTTTTTTCGCTTTTCACTTTCCGCTTTCCGTATTTCGAGCTGTTGCACTACCGACCGAGACGCGCCATGACTTCCCAAGCCTCCCCGACCCCCGCCACCCTGAACGAATGGCTGGCCCTGCTGGAACAGCGACATTTCAAGCAGATCGACATGGGCCTGGACCGCGTCCTGCAGGTCAAGCAGAAGCTCGATCTGCAGTTCGACTGCCCCGTCATCATGGTGGCCGGTACCAATGGCAAGGGTTCTACCTGCTCCATGCTGGAGTCCATCCTGTTGCGCGCCGGCTATCGCGTGGGCCTGTACATCAAGCCGCATTTCCTGCACTTCAACGAGCGTGCCCGCCTGTCTGGCGACATGGCCAGCGACGCCCAGCTGGTGGCCGCCTTCGAGGCGGTGGAAGCGCAGCGCGGCGATATTTCCCTGACCTATTTCGAATTCACCACCCTGGCCATCATGAAGCTGCTGGCCGATGCCAAGCTGGACGTGGTGATCCTGGAGGTCGGCCTGGGTGGGCGCCTGGATGCGGTCAACGTGGTCGATGCGGATGTGGCCATCGTCACCAGCATCGATATCGACCATACCGAATACCTGGGCGAGACTCGTGAAGAGATCGGCTTCGAGAAGGCCGGCATCTTCCGTCCCGGCAAGGTCGCCGTGTGCGGCGATCCGATGCCCCCCAAGTCCCTGATCGAGCATGCCGAGAAGATCGGCGCCGACCTGTGGCTCATGGGTCGCGACTTCAACTACCAGGGCGACAAGCAGCAATGGGCCTATGGCGGACGCGGCATGCGTCGCAATTCGCTGGCCTATCCCAGCTTGCGCGGCGCCAATCAGCTGCTCAACGCCTCGGCTGCCCTGGCGGCACTGGAAGCCCTGCGCGAAGTGCTGCCGGTGGGCGCCCAGGAAGTGCGTACCGGCCTGGCCACGGTAGAGCTGCCGGGCCGCTTCCAGGTCCTGCCAGGGCAGCCGCTGGTGATCCTGGATGTGGCGCACAACCCGCATGCAGCGGCCACGCTGGCCCAGAACCTGGACAACATGGGCTTCCATCCCTTCACCTACGCGGTATTCGGTTCGATGCTGGACAAGGATATCGAAGGCGTCATCGGCCACCTCAAGGACAAGATCGACCACTGGTGCGTGACCGACCTGCCGCTGCCGCGCGCGGCCAGCGCGCAACAGCTCAAGGAAGCCCTGCTGGGTGCCGGTGTCGAGCCGGAATTCAGGCGGGACGCGGCTCGCAGCATCGAGACCTTCGATACGCCGGCCGCCGCCTACGCAAATGCACTGAGCAGAGCAGGGGAGAATGATAGAATTGTGGTTTTCGGATCTTTCCTCACCGTGGCTGGCGTCATGCAGGCGCGCCGCCCCGGTCTGCATTGATTCGGACCCCGATTCCGGAGCCGGAAGCCTAGCGCCCGGCGGTGCCAGGACCTGATTTGCCAGGCAGTTTTTCAAGACATTCAGATCAATTCAAGACGACTCCGCATGGGCTTGTTCTCGCTTTTCCGTAAAAACAAGCAGGACTCTGCTTCCGACCAAGGCGCCTTCCGTTCGCGTTCCGAAGAGCAATCCTCCGTCATACGCAGCCGCAGCAGCCGTGGCAGCGCCGCCGCCAACACGTCCGGCCGCGCCGCCGGCGGTCGTGGCAAGGCGGGCAAGGATGCCGCCGCCGACCCGCTGTTGCCGGAAAAGAAACGTGCCCGTCGTCGCCTCATCGGTGCGGTGGCCCTTACGCTGGCGGTGGTGATCGTGCTGCCGATGATCCTGGATTCCGAGCCCAAGCCGCTCAACGAGGATATCGCCATCCAGATCCCGTCCAAGGACCAGCCGGCCTCGGCGCTGGCCCAGCCGGCCGCGACCGACGCCAAGCAGGCCTCGGCCGCCGCGACCCTGGACCAGAAGGAAGAGATCGTCGAACCGGCCAGCATTGCGCCTGAGCCTGCCACTGCCGCTCCAGCTGCTGCGGTTACCCAGCCGGCCCCGCCGCCGGTGGCCGCCGTCGCGCCGCCCAAGGTGGTCGAAAAGCCCGCGCCCAAGGTCGAGGAAAAGAAACCCGCCGTCGCCGAACGCAAGGAAGAGCCGAAGAAGGAAGCCGCCAAGCCCAAGGCTGCTGCAACCCCGACGGCACCGGCTGGCAACGATGACGCGGCACGCGCCCTGGCGATCCTGGAAGGCAAGCCCGCCGCCACCGCTGCCACCGCCGCGCCGGCCGAGAAGAAACCGGCCGCCACCGGTGGCAGGTTTGTCATCCAGGTGGCCGCCCTGGCGACCCAGGACAAGGTCAACGAATTACGCAACAAGCTCAGCGCTGCTGGCATTCACTCCTTTACCCAAAAGATCGCTACCGAGGGCGGCGAGCGCACGCGCATCCGCGTCGGGCCCTTCGCCAGCCGCGAGGAAGCCGAGCGCATGGGGGGGCGAATCAAGAAGCTGGGCCTGAATGCTACTGTTGTTCCTGCTTGAATTTGGCTACAGATAGCCGCATATTGTTGGCATCGTGACGATATTTGACTACCTGGTGCTGCTGATCCTGGGATGTTCCGTGATTATCGGCACCCTGCGCGGCCTGGTACGCGAGGTCTTGTCGCTGGCGGGGTGGGTGGTGGCGCTGATCGTGGCCAATACCTACGGTGAGGCGCTGGCGACGATGCTGCCGGAGATGATCCCGGGCGAGCTGACGCGGCTCATCGTGGCCTTCATTGCCCTGTTCATCGCTACGCGCCTGTTGATGGCGCTGGTGGCCAGGACCTTGAGCGAGTTGATCAAGGCCAGCGGCTTGACGCTGGTCGATCGTGGACTGGGCAGCATCTTTGGCGTGGCGCGCGGCGTCCTGCTGGTGGTTGCGGTGGCGCTGTTGTGCGGTACGACCTCGATTCCGCAGCAGCCCTTCTGGAAAGAAGCCAGGTTCAGCCCCTGGGTCGAGCAGGCGGCCGAGACCGTGATGCCTTATTTGCCGGGCAAGCTGGCCGAGCATGTGAGTTTTTCCACCCCTGTCTGATGCCAGGCCCCGTGGCGGGGCGTGTTGGCGGTGGTGGCGGTAGGTTCATTTTCGTTTTCGTTTTTCGTTAGGAGTCCACCATGTGTGGCATCGTCGGTATCGTCTCTCATAGCCCCGTCAACCAGATGCTGTATGACGCGCTGCTGCTGTTGCAGCACCGCGGCCAGGATGCAGCGGGCATTGCAACCAACCACAGCAACGGCTTCTCGATGCATAAGGCCAATGGCCTGGTGCGCGACGTGTTCCGTACCCGCAACATGCGTTCGCTGCCCGGCAACACCGGCATCGGCCAGGTGCGTTACCCGACCGCCGGCAGCTCTTCCTCGGAAGAAGAGGCCCAGCCGTTCTACGTCAATGCCCCCTTCGGCATCATCCTGGCGCACAACGGCAACCTGACCAATGCGGAACAGTTGAAGATCGAGATGTTCAAGAACGATCGCCGCCACATCAACACCGATTCCGATACCGAAGTGCTGTTGAACGTGCTGGCCCACGAGATCCAGCAAGCCACCACCGGCTATTCGCTGGACCCGGCGGCGCTCTTCAAGGCCGTGGCCATGGTGCACAAGCGCGTGCGCGGCTCCTACGCCGTGGTGTCGCAGATCGCCGGCTATGGCCTGCTGGGCTTCCGCGATCCGTACGGTATCCGTCCGATGTGCCTGGGCTTCAACGAGAGCGACAAGGGCATCGAATACATGATGGCCAGCGAATCGGTGGCCCTGGAAGGCATGGGCTTCCGCTTCCTGCGCGACGTCAACCCGGGTGAAGCCATCTTCATCGACAACGACGGCAAGCTGTACAACCAGCAATGCGCCGAGAACCCGTCGCTGAACCCCTGTGCCTTCGAATACGTCTACCTGGCCCGTCCGGACTCCGTCATCGACGGTGCCTCGGTCTACGGTACCCGCCTGAAGATGGGCGAGTTCCTGGCCGAGAAGATCCGCAAGCAGTTCAAGCACGGCGAGATCGACGTGGTCATGCCGATCCCCGATTCCTCGCGTCCGGCGGCCATGGAACTGGCGCTGAAGCTGGGCATCGAGTACCGTGAAGGTTTCATCAAGAACCGCTACATCGGCCGTACCTTCATCATGCCGGGCCAGGGCCTGCGCAAGAAGTCGGTGCGCCAGAAGCTGAACGCCATCGCCGACGAATTCAAGGACAAGGTTGTGCTGCTGGTGGACGACTCCATCGTGCGCGGCACCACCTCGCGCGAGATCGTGCAGATGGCGCGCGAGAGCGGCGCCAAGAAAGTGATCTTCGCCTCCGCCGCGCCGCCAGTGCTGTACCCGAACGTGTACGGCATCGACATGCCG
>JAFAMT010000485.1 GCA_019233085.1 Herbaspirillum sp. | reverse complement strand
CCGGTGACGTCGGCACCAGTCTATCGTGCGGGCAATATCGTCGCTGCCGCCAGATGAAGTGCTGCCCGCGGTCGTGCATTCCTGCATCGCTTCGCTGTGCATATTTCCCCCTTGCACTTGCATGTATATGTACCCCTGAGTTGCCGCATCGCCGTCTCAAGGACGCCCAAGTGCGAACGGCAACCGTTATCCGGCCTCCCTCGCGGGAAGCCAGTCAAATCTGTCTAGGATGAACGTAGGTATGGAGTCGGCCTGCCTGCACAGGCCGGGTGGGAGAAAGGCGCCGCATAAATTCACGGCTCGCATTCCCATTGGGCAGCTCCGTCGCGCTCCTTGCGGAGTCGAGGGAACAGAAGCGGCACATAGGGTGCCATCGAGCGTCGATCAAGCTAGCGCGACTTGCTTCCGCACGGCAGGATTTTGACGCAATAGTTCACTTGCCCAGAACCAATACGATACGTTTCGTCTCGGATTCTAGGTGCAAATTATCTGCTACTCAACAAAATTTACGCTTGTTGACTCGAAATTTTACTAGTCGCCAAAAAAGGTTGGGAAAGCGAGATGCTTCCGAGTACCAGCTTCAGTTGGGACTGGATCTGGCGTTCATCGATGTCGGCACTACCGGTCAGGAGGCGCTGCAGCAAGGGGGCATACAGCAGATCGAAGACCAGGTTCAGGTCGGCATCGTCCCTGAACTCGCCGCGCTGGGCACCGCGACGCAGGACGTTGACCAGCGCCTCCCGGCGCGGTGCGAGGTAATTGTCATTGAAGATGCGCATCGTCACGTCATCGAACTGGGCCAGCGCGATCATCTCGCGCACCACCCGGCCGGACTTGCCGCGCAGCAACTGCGAGAACTGCATCATGTGCAGCTCGATGTCAGCCCGGGCCGAGCCACAGTCACCGATGGGCGGCGTGGGTTCCACGGCGCGCAACAGGGCTTCCATGGCCAGGGCACTCTTGTTGGGCCACCAGCGATAGATGGTAGCCTTGCCAACGCCGGCGCGCGCGGCCACCCCTTCCAGGGAAAGCTTGTCGAAACCGATCTCCTCGAGCATCACATAAGTGGCATCGAGGATGGCGTCATGACTGACGGCATTCCTGCGGCGACCGGTGGCCGGATCGGAGATGAAGGTGAGAGAAATGATGTGCTCCAGATGGCAATTGCATGTTTTCCGTGTCTGGTAACGGCATGCTTTGCGACAACTTGAGCGTTTGACAGCAAAAAAAGCGAATAAATTTGATCGAATTCCCGGATCAGGCCGGGTTATCCCGTCGCCGGCGCGCCGTTCTTATTGCGGCTTTGTCACCGGGTTCGACTGGACGGAAGTGTCCAGCAAGCGCCCGAAGCGTTCGAAGCGGGGCCGATAGGCGTTATCGCTATCCAGGGAAAAAGCAATCCGGGTGGTCCGGCCCATGAGCTCATTACGCGCAAAAAAGCCGAAATAGCGCGAATCCATGCTGTTGTCGCGATTATCTCCCAGCATCATGTAGTGATCTGCCGGCACCACCACCGGCCCGAAGCTGCTGTGCAGGCTGGGATGGGATTGCGACAGGCGTACCAGATGGTTCATCGGCCCGAACTGCTCGTCCCGGTAAGCGGCCTGGTCTACGCCGTCGCCCGCCTGGGCCGGCAGCGCTGCCTGGACATAGTGGGCAGGCTGGCCATTGATGTACAGGGTATTGTCACGCAGCTCCACCACGTCACCGGGCAGGCCGACGATGCGCTTGACCAGCAGCTCGCCCGCCTGGCGGGAGTCCACGGTGACGATGTCGCCGCGCTGCGGTTCACCCGTGCGGGCCAGGCTGATATGGGTCAACGGCACACGCAGGTCATAGGCCATCTTGTCGACCAGGATGCGGTCGCCGATCATCACCGTGGGCAGCATCGAACCGCTGGGCACCACGTTGTAATCGGCGATGGCGCTACGAAAGACGATCATCAGCGCGATGAAGGCCAGGGTTCCCTTGTTCTCTGCCAGCAACTTCCTGAATGGGCTCATTTTCTCTCGCGCAGGGCTAGGTTGGTCAACTGCGGGCGATTATAAGCCGCCTATGAACGACTAGCCCAGGCGTAATTTGTGACAATTTCCCATGCTCATATCTGTCGCCGTCCCCCAGCATCACTGCGTGGCATCACGCCCTAGCGCCAGGCCGCCGGACTGGAGCGCAAAGGCGCGGCAGGCAGGTCCCAGTACAGCGGTGCGCCTGCCACCCGCAGCGGCGCCTGCAGGCGGTGCGCCAAGCCCCATGCGGTGCGCTCTTCGAAGGGATCGATATCAGCCTCCCCTTCAGCCGCAAAGGGAGGCTCATCGCCGCCTTCCGGCAGCGGGTAATCGGCCAGCAGGCGTGCCGAGCGTGCCAGCGACAAGCGCGCCTGGCTCCCCTCGCCGGCCAGTTGCCTGCGCGTCAGGCCGCGCACGACCGCCGCTGCCAGCAAGTAGCCTGTGGCATGGTCAAGCGCCTGCACCGGCAGCGGGACTGGCTTGCTGGCGCCGCTGCGCTGCATGCCGGTGTGGGCAATGCCACTGCTCATCTGCACCAGGCTGTCGAAACCGCGCCTGTTTGCCCAGGGGCCGCTCCAGCCATAGGCATCGAGCGAGACGTCGACCAGTGCCGGATTGAGTTCACGCCGCCGTGCCACGCCCAGCCCAAGCTGCTCCAGCGCTTGCGAACGATAACCGTGGACCAGCACATCGGCCTGCGCCAGCAGGCCCTCCAGCCGGGCGAGGTCGGCCGGCTGGTCCAGTTGCAGATGGGCGCAGCGCTTGCCCAGGGTCATCTCGGGCACCACACCCGGCTCGTCCCACGATGCCGGATCGATGCGCAACACCTCGGCGCCAAAGCCTGCCAGCAAGCGCGTGGCGGTCGGGCCGGCCAGCACCCGGGTCAGGTCCAGCACGCGAATCCCGGCCAGCGGGCGGGTGAGATCGATCACCCGCGCCGGCCTGGCGCCAGCGCTCCAGCCCCGCCAGGCCACCAGCGGCTCGGCGGCGACCGCCGCACCTTGCGGGTGTAGCGCCCATTGCGCCTGGCTACGCATCTCGGCGGCACAGCCTGCGTTGGCGACGATGGCACTCTCCAGCTCGGTGCCGTTCCAGCGCTGCACCGCCTGGGCTACCTCTGCCCGGGTGGACCGCTGCGGGTCCAGTTCCAGCACCTGGAGGGCCGCCGCGCGATGGTGGGGGGCATTGGTGTGCAGCCGTATCCAGCCGTCGGCGCTGGGATAGTCGCCCGCCACCGAATCCCAGAGGGCGGGTGGCGTCCAGCCCTGCGCCCGCAGGGAGCTCGAAAACCACATCGACGCCAGCCGGCGGTCGCACTGCACCGATGGCAAGGCTGCCCCGCTGGCCTGCATGAACTCGGCCACCGCCAGACCTGCGGCTGCCACCGAGGCCTGCGCCAGGTCGCTGGTGGCAAACACCGACGGCAAGGCGCCCTGGCCCTGCAGGCTGACCGCCGCCAACAACTCGGGCCTGCCCTCCAGGGCGGACCACATCCGGGACAACATGGCGTGACTAGTAGCTGCGGTGGGTTCTTCCGTGTGCGCTGACATGACCACTCCTTATGCTCAAGAGATGATGAAAAAGGCTTGATGGCAGCTTACTCCGCTTGAATTAATCGTCAATATTGATTAATTTAATCAACCTGTCGACTTGCCAAGTTATCCGCCATGGCCACCTATCTCTCCTCCTCCGAAGCGGCCACGCGCCTGGGCGTCTCGCGCCAGACACTGTATTCCTACGTCAGCCGCGGCCTGCTGCAAGCCCATCCGGGCCTGGAACAGCGCGAGAGCCGCTACCTGGCCAGCGAGGTGGAACGCCTGGCGGCCAGCCGGACCCGTGGTCGCAAGCCGCGCGAGGTCGCCCGGGCCACGCTGGACTGGGGCTTGCCGGTGCTGGAGTCGGCATTGACCCTGATCGAGGATGGCCGCCTGTACTATCGCGGCCGCGACGCCGTGGCCGTCAGCGCCGGGGCCAGCGTGGAACAGGCCGCCGCGCTGCTCTGGGACTGCCAGGAAGAAGAGGCCTTCGGCCCGCAGACGCCGTCCCTGCCCGATGGCATCGAGGTCCTGCGCGCCCAATGGCGCGACCGCCGGGCCGAACAGACCCTGCTGCCGTTGTTTGCCCTGGCCTGTGGTGACGACATCGGCGCCCAATGGCGCTTGCCGCCCGAACGGCAGCTGGCCAGCTGCGGCCTGCTGGTGCGGCGCCTGGCCGCCTGCCTGCTGGGCACGGCCCCCTCGTGCGCACCGCTGCACCGGCAATGCGCGCAAGCCTGGCAGCTCGATGCCAAGGGCGCCGACCTGGTCAGGCGCGCCCTGGTGCTGTGCGCCGACCATGAACTGAACGCCTCCGGCTTCACCGCCCGCTGCATCGCCTCCACCGGGGCCAACCTGCAGGCCGCCGTCATCGGCGGCCTGGCTGCCTTGAGCGGCCCGCTGCATGGCGGCACCACCGCCCGCGTCGAAGCCCTGCTCGATGACCTGGAGGGCAGATCCGATGTGGCTGCCCGCCTGCGCGATCGGCTGGCCCGGGGCGAGGACCTGCCCGGCTTCGGCCATCACCTCTATCCGCAAGGCGATGTGCGCGCCAGCGCCCTGCTGGCGGACCTGCTGCCCCTGCATCCGCACTGGCGTACTGCCGTCGAGGTGATGCGCGAACTGACCGGCCATGCGCCCTCGGTCGATTTCGCACTGGCGGCGTTGCGGCGCCACCTGGGCCTGCCGCCTGGCAGCGCCTTCGGCCTGTTCGCACTGGGCCGCTCGCTGGGCTGGATTGCCCACGCCCTCGAGCAGGGGCGCACCGGCAGCCTCATCCGGCCCCGCGCCGCCTATGTGGGCAGGGTGCCAGATCGTTAACTGACAAAATTGTCATATTGGTGTCAGCGTGATGTCGAGGGGTAACGATTACAGTGGACGCCAGTAGCAGCAGTGGCCGATGCATTTGCGCTGAGGGGCGTAGATGGCGGCCTGTCCGTCATCCGCAGCCATTTCCGTGAGCCTTATGGTCGTCCCGTTCCGCCGCAGCGCCGTCCGCACCAGCACGCGTCATTTCACACATCCCAAACATCAATCCCCCTTCCGCGCCACGAGGGGAATGAGCGTGCTGTTGCTGGCGGCGCTGCTGGGTGGATGCGCAGTCGGTCCCGACTACGTGCGCCCGGCCATGGATCTGCCCCAGGCCTATAAGGAAGAAGGCCCCTGGAAAGTGGCCACGCCGCGCCAGGTCGATGACAGCCAGCGCTGGTGGGAAGCCTATGGCGACCCCATCCTCAACGACCTGATTGCCCAGGCCAACAACGCCAACCAGTCCATCCAGCAAGCCGCGGCCCAGTATCGCCAGGCCCAGGCCACGGCCCAGGTGGCGCGTGCCAGCCTGTGGCCCACCGTCGGCCTGCAAGCCGGACCGACCCGGGCGCAGAGCAATACCAACGGCGTGCAACGCCTGGCCGACACCTATGCCGTGGGACTCAATGCCTCCTGGGAGGCCGATATCTGGGGCCGCATCCGGCGCGGCGCAGAATCTGGCGACGCCACCGCCCAGGCCAGCGCGGCCAGCCTGGCGGCAGCGCGACTGTCGATCCAGGCCACCCTGGCCCAGGACTACCTGCAGTTGCGCGTGACCGACCTGCAAAAGGACTTGTATAGTCGCACGGTCGCGGCCTATACCCGCTCCCTGCAACTGACCACCCACCAGTACGAGGCCGGCACTGCCCTGCGTTCGGACGTGGCCCAGGCCGAGACCCAGTTGCGCGCCGCCCAGGCCCAGCTCATCGACCTGGACGCCACCCGCAACCAGCTCGAACATGCCATCGCCATGCTCATCGGCAAGGCCCCGGCGGCCTTCTCGCTGGCGCCGGTCCTGCCTGCGGCGGCCAGCGACAGTGCCATGGACACCAACGCCCAGCGCCTGCAGGCCAGCCTGCCCCAGATTCCGACCGGCCTGCCCTCGGAGCTGCTGGAGCGTCGTCCCGACATCGCCAATGCCGAACGCCTGGCCGCCGCCGCCAACGCCAATATCGGCGTGGCGCGCGCGGCCTATTTCCCGACCCTGACCGTGGCCGCCAGCGGCGGCTACAGCAGCCTGGCCTTCGCCCAGTTGTTCAATACCCCCAGCCGCGTCTGGTCGCTGGGTGCGACGCTGGCCGAGACCCTGTTCGATGGCGGCGCCCGCAGCGCCCGCAACGATTCGGCGCTGGCCGCCTACGACGCCGCCGTGGCGCAGTACAAGCAGACCGTGCTGGGCGGCCTGCAGGAAGTGGAAGACAACCTCTCCACCCTGCGCGTGCTGGACCGGGAAAGCGCCGTCCAGGCCCAGGCCGTGCAATCGGCCCAGCTGGCAGAACGCCTTGCCCTGAGCCAGTACCAGGCGGGCACTACCACCTATCTCTCGGTGGTGACGGCCCAGGCCACGTCCCTGACCAACCAGCGCAGCGCCGTGACCCTGCTGGGTCGCCAGCTGGTGGCCAGCGTGGCGCTGATCAAGGCGACCGGCGGCGGCTGGCAGGCCAGCCAGATCGACCAGACTGCTACTGCGGCGGCCGCTCCGGTGGCTGCGCGCTAGCGCAACCATGCTCCATTGCGACGTATTCCGACTTACCCAGCGATCATTTCAGGACGAGTTTCAGGCATGACCACTTCTTCCCAAGCTCCCAAACGCTCTTCTATCGCCGTGGCCGTGGCAACGGCCCTGATCCTGGCCGGCGGTGCCGCTGGCTGGCTGCATATGCAGCGCGCCAGCGCTGCCGACCAGCCCCAGGCCAAGGCCGCCCCGCCGGTGGCGGTCACCCTGGCACGCGTGCAGGAGCGCGACGTGCCGCAATACCTGGCCGGTGTCGGCACCGTCACGGCCAACGCCAGCGTGACCGTCAAGACCCGCATCGACGGCCAGCTCGACATGGTCGGCTTCAAGGAAGGTGAAGAGGTCAAGAAGGGGCAGCTGCTGGCCCAGATCGACCCGCGTGCCCTGCAGGCGCAACTGGCCCAGGTCGAGGCGCAGCGTGCCAAGGATGCGGCCACCCTGCTCAATGCCCGCCTGGATCTGCAACGCTATACCACCCTGCGCGGCCAGGACGCAGCCACCCAGCAGCAGCTCGATACGCAAAAGGCCCTGGTGGCCCAGCTGGAAGCAGCTGTCAAGACCGACGAGGCGCAGATCGCCTATGCCAAGGTGCAGTTGAGCTATACCACCATCACCGCGCCCATTTCGGGCCGGGTCGGCGTGCGCCTGGTCGACCCGGGCAACATCGTCCACGCGACCGACGCCAGCGGCCTGGTGGTGATCAACCAGATCGATCCGATCACCCTGCTCTTCACCCTGCCAGAAGAATCGGTTACCGCCATCAACCGTGCCCAGCGCGACAGCCAGCATGCCTTGACGGTCACCGCCTATGCACGCGACTCACAGGAAGCCCTGGCCACCGGCAAGCTGGTGCTGCTGGATAACCAGATCAATACCACCAACGGCACCGTGCAACTGAAAGCCCGCTTCGAGAATGCACAACACAAGCTCTGGCCGGGCCAGTACGTCAACGCCCGCCTGCAGCTCAATTCGCACGGCAATGCCCTGACCCTGCCGGCCGCCGCCATCCAGCGCAACCAGCAAGGCACCTATGTCTACGCCGTCGATGCCCAGGACCAGGCCTTCATGCAGCCGGTCAAGGTCGATCGCATCCAGGATGGCATCGCCGTGCTGAGCGCCGACAGCGGCGTGGCAGCCGACCAGCGCGTCGTGCTCGATGGCCAGTACAAGCTCAAGCCGGGTAGCCGCATCGTCGACAGCAAGCCGGCCGCCAAGGCGGCAGGCAGCACCACTGCCGATGCGAAAGGAAACACCAAGTGAGCGTGTCCGCAGCCTTCATCAAGCGTCCCATCGGCACTACGCTGCTGGCCATCGCCATCCTGCTGGTGGGCGTGGCGGTCTGGCCGCTGCTGCCGGTGGCGCCGCTGCCGCAGGTCGACTTCCCGACCATCCAGGTCACCGCCCAGTTGCCGGGGGGCAGTCCCGAGACCATGGCATCCAATGTGGCCCAGCCGCTGGAGCGCCAGTTCTCGCTCATCGCCGGGCTCTCGCAGATGACCTCGCAGAGTACCCTGGGCAGCACCCAGATCACGCTGCAGTTCGACCTGAACCGCAACATCGACGCGGCCGCACTGGATGTCCAGGCGGCCATCAATGCCTCCACCGGGCAGTTGCCGGCCAACCTGCCCAATCCGCCGACCTTCCGCAAGATCAACCCGGCCGACTCGCCCATCATGATCATGTCGGTGCAGTCGGAGGCCTTGCCGCTGACGGTCGTCAACGACTACGCCGACAATATCCTGGCCCAGCAGATCTCGCAGATCTCCGGCGTGGGCCTGGTCAGCGTCAACGGCCAGCAGAAGCCGGCCGTGCGCATCCAGGTCGATCCGGCCAAGATCGCCACTCTCGGCATCAGCCTGGAAGACATCCGCGGCGTCATCGCCACCACCACGGTGAACCAGCCCAAGGGCACGGTCGATGGCGCGCGCCAGAGCTTCACGGTCTATACCAACGACCAGTTGCTCAAGGCCGAGCAGTGGAATGACATGGTCCTGGCCTGGCGCAATGGTGCGCCGATCCGCGTCAAGGACATCGGCATCGCCATCGATGGCCCCGAGAACAACAAGATCGCCGCCTGGGCCTTCGCAGGCGCGGCCGCCGGCAGCGACCACACCATCTCCAACGGACGCTCCATCGTGCTGGCCATCACCAAGCAGCCCGGTGCCAACGTGATCGAGACCGTCGGTCGCATCAAGGCCGCCATGCCCCGCCTGCGCGCCGCCATCCCGGCCGCCATCCAGATCAATACGCTGATCGACCGTACCCAGACCATCCGCGCTTCGGTCGAGGATGTCGAATTCACCCTGGTGCTGACCATTGCCCTGGTGGTGATGGTGATCTTCGTGTTCCTGCGCAACGTGGCCGCCACCCTGATCCCCAGCGTGACGGTGCCGCTGGCCATCATGGGCACGGCCGCCGTGATGTATGTGGTCGGCTACAGCCTCGACAACCTGTCATTGATGGCGCTGACCATCGCAGTGGGCTTCGTGGTGGACGACGCCATCGTGATGCTGGAAAACATCTACCGCTATGTCGAGGAAGGCATGTCGCCGCTGGAGGCAGCCCTGAAGGGCGCGGGCGAGATCGGCTTCACCATCATCTCGATCTCGGTCTCGCTGGTGGCCGTGTTCATCCCGTTGCTGCTCATGGGCGGCATCGTCGGGCGCCTGTTCCGCGAGTTCGCCGTGACGGTGACCCTGACCATCGGGGTGTCGGTGGTCATATCGCTCACGCTCACGCCCATGCTGTGCTCGCGCTTCCTCAAGAACGAACACGCCAAGCAGCACGGCAAGCTCTACCAGCTCTTCGAACGCGGTTTCGATGCCATGCTGCGCGGCTACAAGCGCGGCCTGGACCTGGTGATGAAACACCAGTTCATCACCTTGATGAGCTTCATTGCCACGGTGGCGCTGACGGTGGTGCTGTTCATCTTCATCCCCAAGGGTTTCTTCCCGCAGCAGGACAATGGCGTCATCGTCGGCTTTGCCGAATCGGCCCAGGATACGTCCTCGGCGGCCATGCATGAACGCCTGCTGAAGGTGGCCGACGTCGTGCGCCAGGATCCGGACGTGATCGGCTTTGCCATGAGCGCCGGCTCCACCACGTTCAACACCGGCCAGTTCTTCATCGCCCTGAAACCCAAGGACGAGGGACGTACCGCCAATGCCGACGAGATCATCACCCGTCTGCGCCCCAAGGTCTCGCGCGTGCAGGGCGTGAACCTGTTCATGCAGGCCAGCCAGGACATCAACGTCGGCGGCCGCCTGGCCCGTACCCAGTACCAGTACACGGTCACCGATACCGACCTGGACGAACTGAACGTGTGGGCGCCGCGCATGCTGGAACGTTTCCGCCAGCTGCCGCAGTTGACCGACGTGGCCTCCGACCAGCAGAACCAGGCCGCCGCGGCCGTGATCACCATCGATCGCGCCCGCGCCTCCAGCTTCGGCATCTCGCCCTCGCTCATCGACGCCACCATCTATGACGCCATCGGCCAGCGCCAGGTGGCCCAGTACTTCACCCAGATCAACAGCTACCGCGTGATCCTGGAGGTGACGCCGCAGCTGCAGAAGGACCCGGCGCTGTTCGACAAGCTCTACCTGACCTCCCCCCTGACCGGGCAGCAGGTGCCGCTGTCGACCTTCGTGAAGGTCGATACGACCAAGACCTCCTACCTGTCGATCAGCCACCAGAGCCAGTTCCCGGCGGTGACGATCTCCTTCAACCTGGCCAAGGGGGTTTCCCTGGGCGAGGCCGTGGATGTGATCAACAAGACCAAGGAAGAAATGGGCGCGCCGCAGACCCTGGTGGGCAACTTCCAGGGCACCGCCAAGGCCTTCGGCGATTCGCTGTCCTCGCAACCCTACCTGATCGCGGCCGCCCTGATCGCCGTCTACATCGTGCTGGGCCTGCTCTATGAAAGCTACATCCACCCGCTGACCATCCTCTCCACCCTGCCATCGGCCGGCGTGGGGGCGCTGCTGATCCTGATGGCGGGCGGCTATGACCTGTCGGTGATCGCCCTGATCGGCATCATCCTGCTCATCGGCATCGTCAAGAAGAACGGCATCATGATGATCGACTTTGCCCTCACCGCCGAACGCACCCAGGGCATGAAGCCGGAAGAAGCGATCTACCAGGCCTGCCTGCTGCGCTTCCGTCCCATCATGATGACCACCATGTGCGCCCTGCTGTCGGGCTTGCCGCTGATGCTGGGCCACGGTGCCGGTTCCGAGCTGCGCCGTCCGCTGGGTTACTCGATGGTGGGTGGCCTGGTGCTGTCGCAGGCGCTGACGCTGTTTACCACGCCGGTGGTCTACCTGTACCTGGACCGCGCGCACTACTGGTACATGGACAAGAAACAGGCGCGCCAGGCCCGCAAGGCTGCCCGGCTGGCCAAGGCACAGCCGCCAGGACATGGATGACCGACAAAAGCCGCACAGGTAGAATCCCGGCTAGGCCGCAACCGGGGAGTCCTGCCCCGGCGCGGCGGGTGGAGACCGCATGAAGATCCTGATAGTCGAAGACGAGCAAAAGATGTCCGAATACCTCTGCAAGGGCTTGACCGAGCAGGGATGCGCGGTCGACCTGGCCTCCAACGGGGTGGACGGACAGCACCTGGCGATCCAGCACGATTACGACGTGATCGTGCTCGACGTCATGCTGCCGGGACTGGACGGCTTCTCGGTGCTGCGCTCGCTGCGTACCATCAAGCAGACCCCGGTGATCATGCTGACCGCCCGCGACAGCGT
>JAFAMT010000411.1 GCA_019233085.1 Herbaspirillum sp. | reverse complement strand
GATCGACCAGGCCGCGCCGGATGCGCTGGCGCAGTGAGGACAGCGCGATGTTCTCGCGGATCGACAGATGCCCCACCACACCGTCGCGACGACGGTCGTCGGAAAGATAGGCGATGCCCATGGCGAAGGCCTGGTCGGGCGTCTGCGGCACGCGGGCCGTCGCCTCGCGTGCAAAGGCGATTTGCCCGCCCTGCAGCGGTGCCAGGCCGAACAGGCTGCGCGCCAGCTCCTTGGCACCCTCCCCTGGCAAGCCGGTGAAACCGACGATCTCGCCGGCGCGGATGTCCAGCTGCGCCACGTCCAGCCGCTCTCCCCGCACGCCGCTCAGGCGGATGCCTTCCTCGCCCTTGGGGGATAGACTGCGATCGCGCTGGAACAGGTCCAGCTCACGCCCCAGCACGAACTCGGAGAGCCGGGAAGAATTCAGGCTGCCCACCTCCTCGCAGTTGGCCACCAGTTCGCCATCGCGCAGCACGGTGACGGCGTCGCAGATGTCGAGGATTTCGTCGTTGAAGTGGGAGATGAAGAGAAAGGTCACGCCGGATGCGCGCAGCTGGCGCATGAAGTCGAACAGTTGCAGGCGGTCCGGCACCGTCAGCGAGGCCGTCGGTTCATCCAGGATGATGACGCTGCCACCGGAGAACATGGCCCGCAGGATATTGAGCTTGCGACGGGCGACGGCATCCAGGCTACCGGCCAGGCGGTCGGCTTCGATACCGGTGCCGGCCAGCATGCGCGTGGCGTTCTCGCGCATGCGGCGCCAGGCGATGAAGCCGCGTGAGGCCGGCCAGATACCCAGCATCAGGTTTTCCATCACCGACATGTGCTCGATGATCATTGGTTCCTGCGGCACCAGGAAGACGCCGGCGGCTTCCATGCGCTTGACGTCGGCGCCCTGGATTTCTTCACCGTTCAGGAAGATGCGGCCTTCGCTGGGAGCGCGCTGGCCGGAGATGATACCCACCAGCGTGCTCTTGCCGGCGCCGTTTTCGCCGAGCAGGCCGTGGATGCTGCCACGGCGGATGCCCAGGTTGATGGAACGCAGTGCATGGAAGGCGCCATAGCGCTTGCTGATGTTTTCCACGCGCAGGGCCAGGTCCGGGTGGGCCTGCGCCGATGCGCTGGGGGCTGCTTGGGTCGTCATGGCGCCTCCTTGGCGAGTGGTGATCCGCTATTGGCCGCTATTGACCGCTATTGGCTCATTGGCCTGCAGTTCATCAGGTCATCAGGTATAGGCGATGCCCCAGACCTTCTCGGCCACGTAGCCCCAGTGCCGCTGGTCGGCGGCGTTGCTGCGGTCGATCACGAAGGGCGGAATGATCAGCGTGGGACCGGTCTGGCCCTTGACGATCTGGCCTTTCTCCCAGAAGTATTTCTTGTTCTCGTACGGCCCGATGGGGACTTCCTTGCCGGGGATGGAATACTTGACCAGCATCTCCACCGCCACCTCACCATAGGCGATCGGGTCCTGCGAGACGCAGGCGTCCATGTAGCCATCCTGGATCCAGCGCAGCGCCACCGGCTCGCCATCGATGGTGACGAAGATGACGTGGTCCTTTTCATCGACCTTCTTCCAGCGGTTCTTCTGCTGCAGGGCGGTGGCGATGCCGCGTGCCGGCGAATCGCTGGGCGCGTGCACGGCGTCCAGGTCGGGATGTTCGGACAGCGTGGCCAGGGTGACGGAAAGCATCTGGTCCAGCTTGCCTTCGGTGGGCCGGGCGATGTAGGTGATGCCCGGATACTTGGCGAACTCGGCATCCATGCCCTCCTTGCGCTGGCGCCAGGCCACGCTGGCCAATGCGCCGTAGCAGTTGAGCACCTTGCCCTTGGGGCTACCGTGCTTCTTGATCAGGCGGTTGATGATTTCCCTGGCGGCCATGACCCCGCCCAGGCGGTTGTCGAAGCTGACGGTGATGGCGACGTTGCCGCTTTCAGCCGGGGTATCGATGATGGCCACCGGAATCTTCTGCTGGTTATAGCGGCGCAGCGCGCTGACGATGGCCTGGCTGTCGATCGGGTCCGACACCAGCGCCGCCGGCCGCGAGAGCATCAGCGATTGCCATTGCTCCAGCTGGCGGGTGTTGTCGAAGCTGGCGTTGGTGGCCTGGAAGCTGCCCTGGTTGGCTTCGACGGCGCGCTTCACGGCCGCCTCCTCGATCACGAAGAAGTAATAGTCCAGGCTCTTGTTGCTGAACGGGATCAGCAGCTTCTGCTGCGCCGACGCCCAGCGCGTGGTGGCCATGGCGCCCAGTGCCAGGCTGCCCAGGACGATCTGGCGACGGGTGGATTGGTGATTGTGCTTCATGTCTACCTCCAAATGATTTATATAGTTTTGCTATAAAAACGATGCAAGCGAGGCCATGCCGACTATCGGTGAATATGCTACTGCTTACATCAGGGGCCATCTTCGGGGAAAAACACAACAAGAAAAAATGTAAAGCAAGGCAAAAGAATGCTTGTGCCAGATGGATGAAGTTTTACTAGATCTCTGCACGCAAGCGAACATGGGAAGTGCCATCGAAGCAGCCCACCACCATGCCGGCGGCTTCACGCGTGAACAGGCCGTTCTCGACCACGCCGGGGATGCGGTTGAGTTCGGTCTCCAGCAGCGGGGCATTGGTAATGCTCTGGCAATGGCAGTCCAGGATGAAATTGCCGCTATCGGTCACTACGGGCCGCTCGTCCCGGGTACGACGGACGATGCGCGCCGCGATGCCCTGCCCTTGCAACAGACTGGCGATCATGCGTTCGGTCTGCTTCCAGGCGAATTGCACCACCTCCACTGGCAGCGGGAAGGCGCCCAGCCGGTCGACGACCTTGCTCTCGTCGCAGATGGTGATCATCCGGGTGGAGGCATGGGCGATGATCTTTTCCCATAGCAGGCAGGCGCCACCGCCCTTGATCATCTGGAAGTCACGATCGATTTCATCCGGACCGTCGATGGTCAGGTCGAGCTGGCCGATCTCATTGGGGTCCATGATGGGGATGCCGACGTCGCGGGCGACGTCGATGGTGGAGCGCGAGGTGGCGGTACAGGTGACGTCGAGGCCATCGGCGATGTGCTTGGCCAGTTCCCGCACGAAGAAGTGCGACGTGGTTCCCGAGCCCAGTCCGAGGCGCATGCCGTTGCGTACGAATTCCTCGATGGCGCGACGGCCGGCCAGTTTCTTTGCTTCGTTCTGGTTCAACTGCATGGATGTCTCCTCTTGAAAAACACGGGCCCGGATGCGGTTGGGCAAGGCGCTAGATCTTGTCCGTCATCCAGGAATCGAGCGCCGGCAACTGGTCGGGGAATTCGCTGTGGCTGGCCACGGCGATGGCGGTCACCAGCATGTTGACCACCAGGTGATGATTCAGGCGCGAAGCCAGCGGGGTCATGAATTCGGTCTGGTCATAGGGCAAAACGGCGATGAGGGCGTCCGTGACCGTGGCCAACGGACTGTCGGCCGCAGTCACCGACACCACCCGGGCGCCGCCGGCACGGGCCGCCATGGCCAGTTCCACCATGCGCTTGGTATGCCCCGATTGCGAGAAGATCAGCGCCACTTCGTTGGGACGCGAGCGCTCGGCGTGCATCCATTGCTTCTTTTCTTCCATCACCGCCGAGCAACGCAGGCCCAGGCGCTGGAACTTGTGTTCGGCATCCAGCGCGGTGATCTCGGAAATGCCGCTGGCATAGATGCCGATCCAGTTGGCCGACTGCAGCAAGGCCGCTGCCTCTTCGATCTGGCGCGGGACCAGATCGTCCAGCGCGCGCTGGATGGCGGACAGGGAATTGCGGCAGGTCTTGCGCACGATGTTGCCGATATCATCGTGCCTGGTGATCTGCTCGTAGACGAAGGGCGCCGTCGGCACCAGGCTTTGCGCCAGCGCCAGCTTGAAATCCTGATAGCCGTTGAAGCCGAAGCGGCGGCAGAAGCGCACGATGGTCGGATCGCTGACGGCACAACGCTCGGCCAGCGCGGCCATGGTCATGTGGATCACCTCCCCTGGCGCCTGGCTGACGAAGCGCGCAATGCGCAATTCAGCCGCCTTCATTTCCTCTTGCTCGCGCAGTATCTGCTGTAGCAGGCTATTGCTCATGACTGTCCTTTATTGTCGGCTTTTATTGCAGGCTTTATCCAGGGGACGATTCTATAAGACAGCAGGTCCTCCAGGCGATGCAGCCTTTGCTCCTGACCAACCCTGACATCGCGGCCGCCCCCCCAGGGCACCACGAAGAACGGCACGCCGGCCGCAGCGGCCGTGGCCTGGTCGACCGAGGTATCGCCGACGTAGGCCCAGGCGCCATCTGGCAGCGCCATCTGCTCGGCCACCGCCAGCAGATGGCCGGGATCGGGCTTGCAGGCCGGCACGGCATCGGCGCCCAGCGCCACTTCCACCAGCGGCGACAGCTCCAGCAGATCCAGGATCTGTCGCGTCAGCGCATGCGGTTTGTTGGTGCAGATGCCCAGACGGATGCCGGCCGCCCGCAGCTTGGCCAGGTCTTCGCGCACATGGGGAAAGAAGCGCGTATGACTGGCCGGATTGCGGCGGTAGTGCGCGATGTAGCACGCCACGGCGGCATCCAGTTCGGCCGTGCCAAGCGCCACACCCTGTTCAATGAGGATGTCCTCGATCAGGCGGCGCGGACCGTTGCCGATGAAGCGTTCGACCTGCGCCACCTCCAGCGCGGCATGACCTTGTTCGGCCAGGTAGGCATTGACGGCGGCGGCGATGTCGGGCGCACTGTCGATGAGCGTGCCGTCAAGGTCGAAGATGAGGGCCTCGTAGCTGGCGTGTGCGTGCTGGTTCATGGCGCCTCCCCGAGCGCTGCCAATGCGCCCAGGCGGGCGAAGCTGCCGGTGAGCAGCGGATAGAGTTGCTGATAGATGGCGCGGGCCTGCCCATAGCGCTCGCGCCGGGTGACGTCGGGGCGCTCGCGCGTGAGCTCCGGCAGCAGGCTGGCGGCGTGGTCGATGTCCGGCCATACCTGCATGCTGACGCCGGCCAGCAGGGCTGCGCCCAGGGCGGCTCCTTCGGCCGCGCCCTGGCGCGTGAGGACGTCGCAACCCAGCATGTCGGCCTGGATCTGCCGCCATACTGCCGAGCGCGCCCCGCCGCCGGAGGTGCTGACTTCCGCAGAGGACACGCCCATGCTGCGCATCAGGTCCTGCATGTCGCACAGGGAATGCACCACGCCCTCCAGTACGCTGCGCGAGAGGTCGGCGTGATCATGGCGGGCATTAAGGCCGATGAAGGCGGCACGGGCCGACGGATCGGGATGGGGGCAGCGCTCGCCGTTGAGGTAAGGCAGGAACAGCAAGCCATGTGCCCCGGGAACGCTACGCCCGGCGGCTGCGGCGATGGCCTCGAAGGACGGCGGCTCGCCCGCGCCGGTACACAGCACATTGCGGAACCAGGCCAGCGCCCCGCCCGCATTGAGTGACACGCCCATGGCATGCCAGCGCTGGGCAGCGACGTTGCAGAAGACCTGTATCCGCCCATCCGGCGAAGACAGGAGCTGATCCAGTGCAGCGGCGACGATGCCGGCGGTACCGATGGTGGTCTGCAGCGTGCCGGGCGCCACCACGCCGGCACCCAGCGACTGGATCACGCTGTCGCCGCCGCCCCCGATGACCGGAATCCCCGCTGCAATGCCAAACATGGCGGCGGCCTGTGCGTGCACATGGCCGCTGACGACCTGCGATTCGAAACAGGCCGGCAAATGGGCGGAGTCCAGCCCGGCCAAGGCGATCAGCTCGGTCGCCCACTGCCTGCGCCGTACGTCGAACAGGCCCGTGCCGGATGCGTTGGAGACCTCGGTGGCGATCTCGCCGGTGAGCACGTAACGCAGATAATCCTTGGGATTGAGGGCGACCCGCAGCTGTTCATACCATTGCGGCTCGTGCTGCTGCAGCCACAGCAGCTTGCCGCCGGTGTAGCCGACCAGCATGCGGTTGCCAGTGTGTGCCAGCAAGGACGGCAAGCCGCCGGCCGCCTGCGTGATCTGGTCGGCCTCGGCCTGGTTGCGCTGGTCGTTCCACAGGATGGCCGGACGCAGTGGCCGGTAGTGTTGATCCAGCGCGGTCAGGCCATGCATCTGGCCCGACAGGCCGATGCACAGCACATCGACCGATCCGGCCGCCTGCAGCACCTGGGCCACGGCCTGGCGCGCCGCTGCTATCCAGTGCGCCGGCTCCTGCTCGACCCAGCGCTCGCGCGGTTGCGACACCGGATAGTCAACGCTGGCGCTGGCGAGGATGCTTGCATCGGTCGAGAGCAGCAAGGCCTTGCAGGCGGAGGTGCCGAGGTCTATGCCCAACAGGCAGGCCGTCATGATCAGACTCCCACGCCGTGATGCAGACGCACGTGCTTGAACTGGAAATACTCCAGCAAGCCCTCGCGCCCGTGCTCCACGCCTACCCCGCTCTGCTTGCGCCCACCGTAGGGCGCATTCATGATGCCGGCGTCGACATGGTTGATGGCTACATTGCCGACGTCCAGCTCGGCCGCGCAGCGATGGATTTCCTGCAGGTTCTGGGTATAGGCGTAGGCGGCCAGGCCATAGGGCGTGTCGTTGGCCAGCGCGATGGCCTCATCCAGCGTATCGAAGGGCGCCACGCCGACCAGCGGGCCGAAGGTCTCTTCGCGCATGACCAGCATGGCGTGGGTGCAGTCGGCCACGATGGTGGGCTGGAAGAAGAAGCCCTGCGCGAACTGCTCGCCATCCGGGGCAGTGCCGCCAGCCACCAGCCTGGCGCCGCGCTCCAGCGCATCCTGTAGATGTGCGCGGGTCTTCTGCAGGGGCG
>JAFAMT010000383.1 GCA_019233085.1 Herbaspirillum sp. | reverse complement strand
GCCATCCCGAAATGGATGCGCTGGGGCGGCTGGCCCTTCGTCGCCTTTGCCCTGACCACGGTCTATGGCCAGATGGTCAGCGTCTACCAGTATCCCAAGGCGGTGTTGCTGGTGCTGGGCGGCTCCACCCTGGGCGCCATGGTGGTCGGCTACCTGTATGGCCGCGACAAGCGCGTGTGGTGCAAGTACCTGTGTCCGGTCAATGGCGTCTTCGGCTTGCTGGCCAAGCTGGCGCCGCTGCACTACAAGGTCAATGAAGATGCCTGGCGCGCTTCCTACCATCCCCAGCACAAGATCATTCCCATCAATTGCGCCCCGCTGGTCCCCCTGCGCAACATGAAGGGGGCCTCGGATTGCCACATGTGCGGTCGTTGCAGCGGCCATCGCGATGCCATCACCCTGAGCTTCCGGCCGCCGACGGTGGAAGTGGTGCAGTTCGGCAAGACCCACAACAGCCTCTGGGAAAGCGCGTTGCTGCTGTATGGCCTGCTGGGTATCGCCATCGGCGCCTTCCACTGGACCGTCAGCCCCTGGTTCATCGCCATCAAGCAGGACATCGCCACCTGGCTGATCGATCGCGACGTCATGTGGCCCTTCGGCACCCAGGCGCCCTGGTGGCTGCTCACCAACTACCCGCAGCAGAACGATGTCTTCACCTGGCTCGATGGCGCCATGGTGGTGGGTTACATCCTCACCACCGGCCTGGTGCTGGGCAGCGCAGTGGCGCTGATGTTTGCGCTGGCCACCCGCGTGCTGGGCAAGTGGGACAGGGGACGCTTCAACCACCTGGTGCAGGCCTTGATCCCGCTGGCGGGCTGCGGCGTGTTCGTGGGCCTGTCGGCCACCACCATCACGCTGCTGCGGGCCGAACACTGGTCGGTGGACTGGGCCAATGACGTGCGCGCCAGCCTGCTGTCGGCAATGACCCTATGGAGCTTGCTGCTGGCCTGGAAGGTGGTGGCGCGCCATGCGGCCCAATGGACGCAGCGCCTGGTGGCCATGCTGCCGCTGGTGGCGGGGCTGGCCCTGGTCAACACGGCGTGGTGGCTGATGTTCTGGGGCTGGTAGGCAGCAGCGCTGGCGGCCACGATGACGGCAGGACCTGGAGGCAGGCCTGCCGTTTTTCATGGGTGGATCGCCTGCCTCGCCAGGGGTATTTCGGCTTGAAGCTGCGCAAGATCATGGTCGATGGATGCGGATGGGCTTACAATCGCTGCCTTTTCGCCATTTTTATCCCGGAGTTTTCATGAGCAGCCTGCCTTCCTGTCCCCAATGCCAGTCCGAATTCACCTACGAGGACGGCGGCATGTTCGTCTGCCCCGAATGTGCCCATGAGTGGAGCGCCCAGTCTGCACCGGCGGCCGAACAGGCCCGCGTGTGGCGCGACGCCTCCGGCAACGTGCTGCAGGATGGCGATACCGTCACCGTCATCAAGGACCTCAAGCTCAAGGGCGGCGGCGGTGTGGTCAAGATGGGTACCAAGGTCAAGAACATCCGCCTGGTCGAGGGCGATCACGACATCGACTGCAAGATCGATGGCTTCGGCTCCATGGGCCTGAAGACCGAGTTTGTGCGCAAGGTCTGAGTGGTTCCGGGCTGGCCGGAGAGGGGAGCGCTGCAAGGAGCGGCCCCTCTCACGTAGAATGGCGGTTTTTGCGCGCGCGCCAGCATGCTGCGCGCGCCAGACCAACATCCAGAAAACCGATCGCCATGGCCCGTCCCCGCTTCCTGCCCGACAACATGACCTTGCTGCTGCTCGCCGTGGTGGTGACGGCATCCATCCTTCCCTGTACCGGCCAGGTGGCCGTGGCCTTCGATGGCCTCACCACCTTCATGATCGGCCTGCTGTTCTTCATGCATGGGGCCAAGCTCTCGCGCGAGGCGGTGGTGGCAGGTTTTACGCACTGGAAGCTGCACATCACGGTGCTGCTTTGCACCTTCGCACTGTTCCCGCTGATCGGCCTGGCCCTGAAGCCGCTGCTGATCCATTTCATCACCCCTGAGCTTTATCTCGGCCTGCTGTTCCTGTGCGTGCTGCCCTCTACCGTGCAATCCTCGATCGCTTTCACGTCGGTGGCGCGCGGCAACGTACCGGCGGCGATCTGCGCGGCCTCGGCCTCGAACCTGTTGGGGATCTTCCTCACGCCGCTGCTGGTGGGCGTGCTGGTCGTGGCCCATGGCGCGGGCGGACATTCTTCGCTGGACTCCATCCTGAAAATTGTTTACCAATTGTTGCTGCCCTTCCTGGCAGGCCAGATTGCGCGCCCCTGGATCGGTCGCTGGATCGAGCGCAACAAGTCCTGGCTCAAGTTTGTCGACCAGAGCTCCATCCTGCTGGTGGTGTATGTGGCCTTCAGCGAGGCGGTGGTGCAGGGCCTGTGGCACCAGGTGCCGGTGAGCATGCTGCTGGCGCTGCTGGTGATCAACGCGGTGCTGCTGGCCATCATCATGTTCATCACCACGATGGGCAGCCGGCGCATGGGCTTCAACAAGGAAGATGAAATCACCATCGTCTTCTGCGGCTCCAAGAAGAGCCTGGCCTCGGGCGTGCCGATGGCCAAGGTGCTCTTCTCCAGCGGCGCCATCGGCATGGTGCTCTTGCCGGTGATGCTGTTCCACCAGCTGCAGCTGATGGTCTGCGCGGTCATGGCGGCACGCTACGGCGCGCGGCAGGACGAGGTGGATGCAGCGGTGGCCAGCGAGAGCGGTGGCGACTGAGCTCGTCCGCATCAGCATGAAAAATCGCCGCTCCAGAATGATCCGGTGATTTTTTGGGTGGAAGGCTGTTCTGTGCCAAGCAGAAACCGTTCGGACTGAGTAGGCCCTGGAGGGCCGTATCGAAGGCGCTATTGCGCTTGACGTGCAGGCGCGTCTTCGATACGCGGCTACGCCGCTACTCAGTCCGAACGGTCATTGACGGCGCCAGCAACGTCGAGACAGGCCTTGATTGGCTCACGGAGCCGGATTGGGCTGATTGCGATGGATGGCCTCGATGCCGGCCAGCACTTCCTCGCTCAATTGCAACTGAGCGCTGTCGATGTTGCTGCGCAATTGCTCCAGCGACGTCGCACCGATGATGTTGGAGGTCAGGAAGGGCCGGCTGTTGACATAGGCCAGCGCCATCTGCGCCGGATCCAGCCCGTGCTGGCGCGCCAGCGCCACATACTCGGCGGTCGCGCGTTCAGCCTGCGGGTTGGTGTAGCGCACGAAGCGCTCGAACAGCGTCAGGCGGCCACCGGCCGGACGCGCACCGTTGAGGTATTTGCCGCTCAACATGCCGAAAGCCAGTGGCGAGTAGGCCAGCAGGCCGACGTCTTCACGATGGGCGAATTCGGCCAGGTTGACCTCGAAGCTGCGGTTGAGCAGGTTGTACGGATTCTGGATGGAGACGATGCGCTCCAGCCCATGCTGCTCGGCCGCCCGCAGGAATTGCCCCACGCCCCAGGCCGTTTCGTTGGACAGGCCGATGGTGCGGATCTTGCCGGCCTTCACGAATTCGCTCAGCACCGCCAGGGTTTCCTCGATGGGTACCGTGGTCTCGTCGACCACGTGCTGGTAGCCCAGCTGGCCGAAGCTGTTGACGCTGCGATCGGGCCAGTGCAACTGGTACAGGTCGACGTGATCCAGTTGCAGGCGTGCCAGGCTGCCGTTGAGCGCATCGGTCAAGCCCTTGCGGTCGAGGTCATTGATGCCGCCGCGGATATGGCGCGGATTGTGCGGCTTGCGGGCCGGGCCGGTGCATTTGGTGGCAATGAGCAGTTGGTCGCGCTTGCCGGACTTCTTCAGCCAGGTGCCGAGATAGCGCTCGGTCAGGCCCTGCGTTTCGGGCCTGGGGGGCACCGGATACATTTCGGCGGCATCGATGAGGTTGATGCCGCGCTCCACTGCGTAATCCAGCTGCGAGTGGGCATCGGCTTCGCTGTTCTGTTCACCCCAGGTCATGGTGCCCAGCGTGATCTGGCTGACCTTGAGATCGGTGCGGCCGAGTTGGCGGTACTGCATGGTGTTCTCCTTGTGGTTGCGCACACAGGGCGAGGCGAGGGGGAGGGCGCCCTGCCGGCGGCTGCGGGATCGGGTAGTATAGCCGCGCCGGTCCTGCCTTGCAGGGCGGGCCAGAGAACGCGCCGACACCACAAAACAGATAAGCAAATACCCTCATTTCATGTCATCGACCTCCACTACCAGCCTGCCCGGCCAAGCCGGCGACGACCAGCGCCCGCTGCGCCACCACACGTCGTTCAAACTGTTCTGGTGCGCCAGCGTGGCCTCTACCATCGCGCTGCAGATGCAGATCGTCGCGGTCGGCTGGCAGATCTACCAGCTCACCCATAGCGCCTTCGACCTGGGCATCGTCGGGCTGGTGCAATTCATTCCCTCGCTGATCCTGGTCTTCGTGGTCGGGCACGTGGCCGATCGCCACGATCGGCGCAACGTCGCGCGCCTGAGCTCGCTGGTCGAAGCCCTCGCGGCGGCGGCCCTGGCGCTGGGCAGCCTGGGCGGCTGGCTCAATCGCGAGATGATCTTCGCCATCGTGGTGGTGATCGGTGCGGGCCGGGCCTTCTCCAAGCCCACCATGTCGGCGCTGTTGCCCAGCCTGATGCCACCGGCCTTGCTGCCGCGTGCCGTGGCCGGCTCGGCCTCGGCGACCCAGTTTGCCATCATCATCGGGCCGGCCGTGGGCGGCTTCCTGTATGTGGCCGGTCCGGCGGTGGTGTATGCCAGCAGCTTCGTGCTCTTTACGCTGTGCAGCGTGCTGCTGTCGCTGATCAAGCGTGCGCCGCAGGCCGCATCCGCCGCCGCGCCAGCCAAGCCGACCGGCGCCAGCCTGTCCTCGGTATTTGCGGGCTTGAGCTATATCCGCAGCAAGCCGGCCGTGTTCGGGGCGATCTCGCTGGACATGTTTGCCGTCCTGCTGGGTGGGGCCACGGCGCTGTTGCCGGTCTATGCCAATGACATCCTGCATACCGGTGCAGTCGGCCTGGGCCTGCTGCGCTCTGCACCGGCGGCCGGCGCCTTGCTGATGGCCGTGCTATTGGCGCGCCGCCCGCTGGGTGCGCGCGTGGGACGCACCATGTTCATCGCCGTGGCCGTGTTCGGCGTGGCCACGATCGTCTTCGGACTGTCGCGCTCGTTCCCGCTGTCGCTGCTGGCCCTGATGATCCTGGGCGGGGCGGACATGATCAGCATGGTGGTGCGGTCTTCCTTCGTGCAGCTGGAAACGCCGGACGCGATGCGCGGTCGCGTCTCGGCCGTCAATTCGGTCTTCATCGGTACCTCCAACCAGCTGGGGGAGTTCGAGTCCGGCCTGACTGCAGCCTGGTTCGGGGCAGTGCCGGCCGTGCTCATCGGCGGCATCGGCACGCTCGTGATCGTGCTGCTGTGGATACGCCTGTTCCCCTCGCTGTACCAGGTGGACCGGCTCAGCTCGCGCTAGCGTTGGCGCCCGCGGCGTTGATCAGCTGCTGGGCAGCCCGGCGTGCCGGTTGTTGCTGTGCCAGCAGCAGGTCGAGGAACTGGGCGTAGGGGACGGGCTTGCTGAAGTAGTAGCCCTGGTACTCGTCGGAACCGAATTCCCGCAACGCCTGCAACTGCTTCTCGGTTTCCACGCCCTCGGTGACCACCTTCAGATTCAGCGCGTGGCTCATGGCGATGATGGCCTGGACGATGGCGCTGCTGTTGGCATCATCAGGGATATCGTTGATGAAGGACTTGTCGATCTTCAGCGTATTGACCGGGAAGCGCTTGAGGTAAGCCAGCGAGGAATAGCCGGTGCCGAAGTCGTCGATGGAGATCGTGAAGCCCTCGGCGCGGATGTCATCCATGATGGCGATGGCGCGGTCACGGTTGTGCATCACCATGCTCTCGGTGATCTCGAACTCCAGGCAGCTGGGCGGCGTGCCGTGTTGCGCCAGGACGATCCTGATGTCGTCCAGCAGATGCGCGTCGCCGAACTGGCTGCCGGTCAGGTTGATGGAGATGCGTCCGCACTCCAGTCCCTGTCCCAGCAGCCGGCCGATATCGCGGCAAGCCACATCCAGCACCATTAGGCCGATCTGCTCGATCAAGCGGGTCTCCTCGGCCAGCGGGATGAATTCGCCCGGCGGCAACAGCCCGCGCACCGGATGCTGCCAGCGCACCAGCGCCTCGGCGCCGACGATGCGGCTTTGCGCCAGATCCACCTTGGGCTGGTAATGCACGACGAATTCGGCGCGCTCGATGGCGCGGCGCAGCTCCGACTCCAGGGCGATGCGCTCGACCGTATTGGTATTGACCTCGTCGGAGAAGAAGCGATAGTCGTCCTTGCCGTGATGCTTGGCCCGGTACATGGCGATGTCGGCATTCTTGATCAGCGTCTGGGCGTTCTCGCCGTCGCCGGGATAGGTGGCGATACCGATGCTCACTGAGAGCGTGGCTTCCTGTCCATCGATGATGAAAGGCTTGCGGGCCTCGGTGAGCAGCTTCTGGGCGACTTCTCCCAGTTGCAGGGGGTCGTCGAAATCGTCCACCAGCACGATGAATTCGTCACCCCCCACACGGGCCAGGATATCGAGTTCGCGCAGGCTGTTGCGGAAACGCTGGGCGATCTCCTGCAGCACGGCTTCACCGGTCTCGTGGCCGAAGGTGTCGTTGATGTTCTTGAACCGGTCCAGGTCCAGCAACAGCACGGCCACCATGCCACTGCGGTGCTCGGCGTGGGCAATCGCATTGGAGACGTGCTGGGTACACAGGAAGCGGTTGGGCAGGCCGGTCAGTTCGTCGTAGTGCGCCAGGTGACGGATGCGGTCGTCGGCGCGGCGGCTTTCGATGGCCACGCTGGCCAGGTCGGCGGCGATGTTGGCCAGTTGCAGGTACTCGTTGCTGGGAGCCTGGTTTTCCTTGAGCAGGGCGGCGAACACACCCAGCAGCTGTCCTTCCTTGCCGATGATGGGCCAGGCGCCACAGGAGGGGTAGACCTCCACGTCGATGAGCGGGCGCAATTGCTCCGAGACCGGATCCTTGGCGATATCGGTGACGATGCAGGGGCCGCGCCGCAACGCCGCCTCGGCGCCGACGCCGCTGCCATGGCGGATCGGCATGCCCTGCAGGGTGCGTATCAGGCGCGGCGGATAGCGGCGGCTCAAGACCGAGGTGAAGTGCGTGGCCTGCTCATTGACCAGCATGACGCAACTGGCGCCATAGGGGATCTGGGCATCGGCAAAGCCGACGATCTCATCGAGGATGGTATCGAGGTCGTCGTCGGCCATGACCATGTGCAGCACCCGGTTCTGCTCGGTCTGCAGCAGTTCGGCGCGCTTGCGGGCGCTGATGTCGCGCAGGATGGCAAAGATCGCGTAGCCACGTTCGAACTCGGCCCGGTTCAGGGTCACGTCGGTATGGATGATCTTGTTGCGTCGTACCGTCACCCATTCGAATTGCTGGGGTTGCCCGGCCAGCACGCGGTTGATCAGCTCATCGATATCCGGTTGCTCCACGTGACGCGACTTCTGGCGCGAGAACAGGCCCACCTTGCGGCCGATGATGCGTTCCTTGTCAGGCAGGCCGAAAAAGCGCAAGGCGGCGCCGTTGCAGTCCAGGTAGCGCATCTCGGGCGAGATCAGCACAATGGGATCGCTGCCTTCGTCGTAGAGCTTGCGATAGCGGTATTCGCTGGCCGAGAGGGCATTGTCCAGGCGGCGTTGGTAGCGGTAGTAGACCAGGAAGGAAATCAGCGCGATCAGGATGAAACCGAGGATGCCGGTGGTCAGCAGGATGCGGTTCTCGGTGCGGCTGCGCCAGGGGGCCAGCACATCTGCCATGCGCCGCGCGTAGACCACCACCAGATGCCATTCCGGCAGTCGCTTGTAGCTGAACAGCAGCGCCTCGTGTGTCAGCACGGAACGCTCTTCGAAACTGCCTTCGTCGGGGCCGCTGCGGATGCGCTTCATGCTTTCGGCATCGCTGATGTCGGCATTGAGCCAGCGCTCCTCGAAGGGGGAGCGGATCATCATCGAGCCGCTCTCGTTGCGCAGGGAAACGATGGCCTCGAAGTTGGTGATGCGCTGGTAGAAGTCGAAGAAGACCGAAGCCCGCAACTCCGCCACCAGCAGGCCTACCGGACGGGCGGTGCGGTCATACAGGTTCATCGCCACCGGCAGCACCAGTTCGCGGTTATAGCGGCTGTGCATCAACTGCCCGAGGAACAGCTGGGGGCGCGCCGGATTGCTGTCCACATTGGTCAGCTTGTGATCCTCCGGGATGCTGGCGGTATCCAGCGGGCGCAGCGAGCTGGCGCGGTTGTTGCCGTTGCGGTCGACATAGCGCAACACCATTACCGAGGGCAGGGACTGCTGTGCCTGGCTGAGCAACTGGTGCAGGCTCTGCTCGTCGTCCAGGATATTGTTGTCGGCGTTCTGGATGCGTTGGGAGACGTCCCATAGCATGCCGTCCAGGTCGTGGAACACCCGCTCGGCATGCTCTTTCACGCTGCGTACGGCCGTCATCGAACTGCCACGTTCGGCATCGATGGTCAGCTGGCGATCCTGGCGGATCTCCCAGCAGGTCTGGACCACGATGAACGAGCCGACGAAGGCAACGAACAGCAACAAGGTCTTGAGGGTATAACCGCTCCGGCCCGCCGAATTGTTGTGTTTTCCCATGTGACGAATATCACACCATCTGTCGTTAGGTAGTTTGATGCTGCACCTGTTTCTATCCGGCTCATGCCGTACACCTGACTCGACAGCTCTCGCGCATCATCGGCGCCCGGATACTGCAACGCCATGGCAGTAAGGTAGCGATCCGGATCTGCGGGAGCGGATCGCCAGTGATATTCATAGTGCCTTATGCTTACGCCAGAATTACGCGGATGCCCCCACTACGTGATACGCAAGGTAACAGTATGCCACCCTATTTTGCAATTGGTTCAATCAGATCGTTGTTGTTTGCTCTTGATCATCTGATCGTCATTGATCAGGCAACATGACACTCGGCAACGCGTTGCCTTGCCCTGTCCACATGCCTGTGTGAACCTTACCCCAAGCTGCCTTGCTTGTCTAACGAGTAAGCCTGGGTGGCGACGGTGGAGCTCTTGCCGAGGCATCGTCAAACCGATTCCCTTTGCAATGCGATAATACGTCCCTCCGGGAAATATTGCCTGAAATCTCCTGACATCTTCGCCGGCCGCTCACGTAGGCTGCGTAGCTGCCTGATTACGTAGTCGGCAGTGCGGGGTAATTCAGGTCATGAGCGCTTTTCCTCCACTATCAATTCAGCAGACAAAGGATCCTCCCAATGAAGACAAGAGCCGCAGTAGCATGGCAGGCCGGCAAGCCCTTGACCATCGAGGAAGTCGAGCTCGGCGGTCCCAAGACCGGCGAGGTGCTGGTCGAGATCAAGGCCACCGGTATTTGCCACACCGATTACTACACGCTCTCGGGCGCCGATCCGGAAGGCATCTTCCCGGCCATCCTCGGCCACGAAGGTGCCGGCGTGGTGGTCGATGTCGGCCCGGGCGTGAAGTCGCTCAAGAAGGATGACCACGTCATTCCCCTGTACACGCCGGAATGCCGCGAGTGCAAGTTCTGCCTGTCGCAGAAGACCAACCTGTGCCAGGCCATCCGCGCCACCCAGGGACGCGGCCTGATGCCTGATGCCACCAGCCGCTTCTCGCTGGACGGCAAGCCCCTGTTCCACTACATGGGTACCTCGACCTTCTCCAACTACATCGTGGTGCCGGAGATCGCCCTGGCCAAGATCCGTTCCGACGCGCCCTTCGACAAGGTCTGCTACATCGGCTGTGGCGTGACCACCGGCGTGGGAGCCGTGCTCTTCACCGCCAAGGTGGAAGCGGGCGCCAATGTGGTGGTGTTCGGCCTGGGCGGTATTGGCTTGAACGTGATCCAGGCGGCCAAGATGGTCGGTGCCAACAAGATCATCGGTGTCGACCTGAACCCGGGCCGCGAAGCGATGGCGCGCAAGTTCGGCATGACCGACTTCATCAACCCCAAGGACGTAGCCAACGTGGTCGATGCCATCATCGGCATGACCGACGGCGGCGCTGACTACAGTTTCGAGTGCATCGGCAACACCACCACCATGCGTCAGGCGCTGGAGTGCTGTCACAAGGGCTGGGGCCAGTCCATCATCATCGGTGTGGCTGCCGCCGGCCAGGAAATCTCGACCCGTCCGTTCCAGCTGGTGACCGGCCGTGTCTGGAAGGGTTCGGCCTTCGGTGGCGCGCGTGGTCGTACCGATGTACCCAAGATCGTCGACTGGTACATGGAAGGCAAGCTCAACATAGATGACCTGATCACCCACAAGCTGCCGCTGGAGCGCATCAACGAGGGCTTCGACCTGATGAAGAGCGGCGAGTCGATCCGCTCGGTGGTCGAGTTCTGAGGAGGCCGTGATGCTGGAGACGCTCTCCGAACACGGTTGTTTTGGCGGTGTGCAGGGCTACTATCGCCATGCCGCGCCGGCCATCGGGCTGGACATGCGCTTCTCGGTCTTCGTCCCGCCCCAGGCCGCCACTGGCGGCAAGTTGCCGGTGCTGTTCTACCTGGCCGGGCTGACCTGTACCGAGGAAACCTTCATGATCAAGGCGGGCGCCCAGCGTGTGGCAGCCGACTTGGGCCTGATCCTGGTGGCCTGCGACACCAGCCCGCGCGGCGCCGGCATTGCAGGTGAGAGCGACAGCTGGGATTTCGGCGTCGGTGCCGGTTTCTACCTCGATGCCACCCAGGCTCCGTGGAGCCGGCACTACCGCATGGAGTCCTATGTGGTCGAGGACCTGCGTGCTGCCGTGCTGGCGCATTTTCCGGCCGACGCCCAGCGCGTGGGCATCTTCGGGCATTCGATGGGAGGACACGGCGCCCTGACGCTGGCCTTGCGCCATCGCGACATCTACCGCTCGGTGTCGGCCTTCGCGCCGATTGCCGCACCCTCGCAATGCCCATGGGGGCGGAACGCCTTCGGCCACTACCTGGGCGAGCAGGGGCCGGCGTGGCGCGAGCATGATGCCAGCGAACTGATGCGCGGCCTGCGTTCACCCTATCCGCAAGGCATCCTGATCGACCAGGGCCTGGCCGACAAATTCCTCGCCGAGCAGCTGTTGCCGGAACAGTTCGAGGCGGCCTGCAAGGCGGCCTCGCAACCGTTGACCTTGCGGCGCCATGAGGGATATGACCACGGTTATTACTTCATTGCCAGCTTCATGGAAGATCATCTGCGCTTCCATCACCAGGTGCTGGCGGGCTAACAGCCAGGGCAGGGCCAAGACCCGGGCGTGCCGCTCGCGGGGTTGATGATGAAAATCATCAACCCCGTTTGCTTTCCAGACCTAGACAAACGCCTCCGTGACAATGTGCTGCCCGAGCATGAAGGCGTCCGCCACATGCCGCAGCGGCGCCACATCGACATCGGAAGTGCGGGTGCGGATCAATGTGCTGAAGTGTTGATACAGCGAGGGATATTCGCCCTCCACCGGCAGTTCGGATTGCAGGTTGTTGATCCAGAGCTCATGTCCGCCTTTTTTCAGATGGACATGGGTGCTGTCGGTCTCGATGATGATGTCCCAGGTCTGCTCGCCGGTCTGGCGCCAGTCGAAATCGGCCTGGATATCGGTGCCCAGCGCATCGGTGAAGGCCAGGCGCGCGGCAATCGGGGTCTGGCGGTTGGCCGGAACTTCCAGTACAGCCTGCGTCAGGAACATGGTCTGCGGCAGGATCTCGGTGACGATGGACAGGGCATTGATGCCCGGATCGAACACACCCAGGCCACCCGGTTGCCAGATCCATTCCTGGTCGGGATGCCAGTGACGCACGTCTTCGCGCCAGATCACCTTGACCTGGCGCGGCGCATGTTGCTGCAGATGGCGCTTGACCACCTGCACCGCCGGCGCATGGCGCGAGTGCCAGCTGGCCAACAGCGTCACGCCCTGTTGCGCCGCCAGGCTCTTCAATGACTCCACCTCGGAGAGGGTGGCGCCGGGCGGTTTTTCGAGGAAGACATGCTTGCCCGCACGCAGGGCATCGCGCGCGGCTTCATAACGATACTGCGGCGGCATGCACAGGGAGATGGCCTCGATGGCGCTCGCACCGGCCAGCATCTCGGCCATGCTCTTGTAGGCGGTCACGCCCTCGATGCCGTGGTTGCGGCTGGCGGTGGCCACCAGCTGGAAATCGGGATTGCCGCGGATGGCAGGGGCGTGCTGGTCATAGACGATCTTGCCGACGCCGGCGATGGCGAGCTGGATGGGTGTCATGGTGTCCTTGCTTGTTGTTGATGACATGAAGGGGGCGCTCCAGATTACCAGCGTTGATGCACATGCGGCGCAATGTCGTGGAGATAGAGTTCACGCAAGGCCTGCATCACCTCCGGCGTAAGCGCCGGCAAGTCGCTGGCGGCGCTGTTGGATTGTGCCTGCTCAACGTTGCGCGCGCCGGGGATGACGGTGCTGACGCCGTTTTCCATCAGGATCCAGCGCAGGGCGAATTGCGCCATGGGAACCCCATCCGGGACCAGCGCGCGGATCTTCTCCACGGCGGCCAGTGCGACCTCGTAGGGCACGCCCGAGAAGGTCTCGCCGACGTCGAAGGCTTCGCCGTGGCGGTTGAACTGGCGATGGTCGTCGGCGGCAAAGCTCGTCTGCGCCGACATCTTGCCGGTCAGCAAGCCCGAGGCCAGCGGCACGCGCGCGATGACGGCGATGTTACGGCGCTGTGCCTCCTGCAGGAATAGCGACATCGGACGCTGGCGGAAGATGTTGAAGATGATCTGCACCGATTTGACGTTCGGGTATTCGATGGCCTTGAGTGCTTCTTCTACCTTTTCTACCGACACGCCGTAATGGCGGATCTTGCCGGCCGCGACCAGCGCATCCAGATGGCCGAACACTTCTTGCTGGTAGTACACCTCGGTGGGCGGGCAATGCAATTGCACCAGGTCCAGGCAATCGACCTCCAGGTTCTTGAGCGAACGGTCGATGAAGGCGGTGAGGTTTTCCTTGCTGTTGTAGCCGCTGGCGACGTGCGGCGAGAGGCGGCGGCCAGCCTTGGTGGCGACGAAGGGACGGACCCCGCCGCGTTCCTTCAATACCTGCGCGATCAGCTGTTCGGAGCGGCCATCGCCATACACGTCAGCGGTGTCGATGAAGCTCACGCCCGCATCCAGCGCGGCGTGCAGGGCGGCCTTGGCATCCTGGGCGGAGACGTCGCCCCAGGAGCCACCGATGGCCCAGGCGCCGAATCCGATTTCCGAGACTTCTGCGCCGGTGCGGCCAAAGATTCTTGATTTCATGTCTGTGCTCCTTTAGTGCCGTGAATTTGATGCCGTGAATTTAACGCTGAATTTGAAGCTGAATTTAGAGCGATATTTATACCGCGCGCCACGCGCGCGGGCGGCTGGTTTAAGATGAGCCGGATTAATTCTTGAAGTGATTGAAATTCATCCATGTCCCTGCTCGACCATATCGATTTTTCCGACCTGCGGGTGTTCGTGACTATCCTGCGCACCGGCAGTTTCAAGGCTGCCGCCATCCAGCTCGGCCTGACCCCATCGGCCGCCAGCCATGCCATGAAACGGCTGGAAGAACGGCTATCCACGCAGTTGCTCTACCGCTCCAGCCGCGCGGTCTCGCCCACGGCGGCGGGCAGTGAACTGGCGGCCAGGCTGGAGCAGGGATTCGAGCAGATCGCGGTGGCCCTGGGGCAGCTGGAAAGCTCGGCAGCAGGCAGCCTCGGTGAGCTGCGCATCAACGTCTTCGCCGATGCGGCCCATCTGCTGATCGAGCCGGCCATTCCCGAGTTTGTGCGGCAATGCCCCCAGGTCAGGCTGACCATCGTGGTGGATGACAAGCCCATCGACATCGTCAGCGAAGGCTATGACGCCGGCATACGCTACGGCCACTATGTGCCCGAGGGCATGGTGGCCGCGCCCCTGACGCGGATGCATCGCTGGGTGGCGGCGGCGTCGCCTGCCTACCTGGACAGGCAAGGGCGGCCGCAGACGCTGGACGAGTTGGCCCAGCACACCTGCCTGCAACTGCTGCTGGGCGACAATTCCAGCTACCAGTGGGAATTCGGAAAGGGCAAGCACCGGCAGCGCATCCGCGTGCCTGGCCTGGTGACGATCAACAATACCGCCGCCACCATCGCGGCGGCCAAGGCCGGGGTCGGCATCGCCTATCTGTTGGAGGGAAGAATCAGCAAGGAGATCGAGGAGGGATCGCTGGAGGTCATCCTGGACGACTGGGCGGCGCCCAGCGAACCCTTCCACATGTACTACAGCAGCCGGCGCCATGCCCATCCGGCCTTGCGCAAGCTGATCGATATCATCCGCTTGCAGAACGGCTTGTCCCGGCTGCGCTAGCCGGGACAATACCGCATCGTCAGTGCGCCGCCGAGGCCTCGGCCGCGCCCGCGCCACCCTTGGAGGGCTTGATGATCCAGATCAGCGGGATGATGACGATGAAGATCAGCGCCGAGACATAGAAGATGTCGTTGATGCCCAGCATGGCGGCCTGGAAGGTGATGTTACGTTCCAGCATGCCGGTGGTCTGCTCAGCGTTCAGGCCCAGGGTGCTGCTGATGTTGTTGACCGTTTCCTGCATCCACGGGCTGTAGGGCGTGGCATGTTCGGTCAGCTGCGCGTGGTGCATGATGCTGCGGTTGTTCCAGGCCGTGGTCGAGATCGAGGTGCCGACCGCGCCACAGAACACCCGCACGAACGAGGACAGGCCGGCCGCAGCCGGGATGCGCTCC
>JAFAMT010000223.1 GCA_019233085.1 Herbaspirillum sp. | reverse complement strand
GGCGCAGATCGGCCACTTGCGGCTGCGGATGGCGGGCATGCCGCGCTTCATCAGGCCATCGGCGATATAGCCCGAGGACAGCATGCCAAGCGTGCCAAAGATGTAGGGGATCACCACCACCCAGCCGGTGCGTGCGATCGAGAGGTGGCGCTCATGCTCCAGGTAGGCCGGCAGCCAGGTCAGGTACAGCCATACCATGTAGATCACGCCCATGAAGCCGAACAGCATGCCCCAGGTGGTGCGGTACTGGAAGAGGCTCTTCCATTCGGCCCATGTCAGCTTGGCATTGGCGTTGGGATCGTTGTCGTTGTCGTCGGCCAGGTATAGCACTTCGGACGGGGTCAGCTCGACTTCGTTGCGGTTCCTGTAGAACAGATACCAACCCACGGAAACCGCGATCCCCAGCACCCCCATGATGACGAACATCATGCGCCAGCCGAAGGACAGCATCAGGATGGTCAGGATGGGTGGCGCCAGCGCCGGGCCAATGGTGGAGGAGGCCACGAAGATGCCGGTCGGGCCGCCGCGCTCACGCATGGCAAACCATTCCGAGACCACCTTGGCGCCGGCCGGGAATTGCGGCGCCTCGCCCAGGCCCAGGAATACGCGGGCCACCAGGAACTGCTGCAGGCTGCCGACGAAGCCGCCGGCCAGCTGCGCCACCGACCAGATGAACATACCCGCGCCCAGCATCACGCGGGCGCCGAACTTGTCGAGCATGGCGCCGATGGGTAGTTGCGAGAATGCGTAGGCCAGCGAGAAGGCCGACAGCAGCAAGCCCATCTGCGAGGCCGTCAGGCCCAGCTCCTGGCTCACCGAGTGGTTAGCGATGGACAGCGTGCTGCGGTCCAGGTAATTGACGATGCCCGCCAGCATCAGGAAGCTCAGCGCGACCACCTGTATGCGTTTGAGCCGGGGGCTCTTTTGCTTTTGTACGTCCATGAAATAAGTCTCCAGAGTGAATGAGTCAAAGCCATTGGCGCTTGCGGCCGGCGCTGTCTGTCGCAGCGCTCGCTGTATTTAGGGGGGCCGAAGCCTGTGACGGGAATGCCTTCTTCAGGACGTTGTGGATGCCGTCCTTGCTTGTTCTCCGGCGCTGCCGGGCAGCTTGGCCCGGCAGCGATTCCCGCTTGCCCGGATAGATTCCTTTTGCTTGCCTGCCAGCTGTACCTGGTCAGTAGGTCGCGCGCCCGCCCGAGAGATCGAAGATCGCGCCGGTGTTGAAGCTGCACGAGCCCGAGCACAGCCAGGCGCTCATCTCGGCGACTTCTTCGACCGTCCCCAGTCGATGCATGGGACTCTTGTCGATCATGGTCTGCACGTGGGCTGGCGACATCTGTTGCAGCAGCGTGGTCTGCACCGCCGCCGGTGCGATGGCGTTGACCAGCACGCCGGTCTCGGCCAGTTCCTTGCCCAGCGACTTGGTCAGTGCCAGCACGCCGGCCTTGGCGGCGCTATAGGCCGATGCATTGGGCGTGCCTTCCTTGCCGGCCAGCGAAGCGATGTTGACGATGCGTCCGCGGCCGGCGGCGCGCATGGCCGGCACTACGCTGCGGCAGGCGTGGAACACGCCCAGCAGGTTGACCTGCACGATGCGATGCCATTCGGCCACATCGTACTGGTCCAGCGGCACGGTGGAACCGGCATAGCCGGCATTGTTGATGAGGAAATCGATGCGGCCGGTCTCGGCCAGCAGGGCGTGGACGGCGTCATCGGTGCAGGCCGCGTCGCCGATATCGACCCGTTGCTGGCGATAGGGGGAGGTCGCATCGGTGTGCAGGTCCCAGACCACCACGTGGGCGCCGGCCTGGGCCAGGCGAGCGCAGATGGCCGCGCCGATGCCACCGTTGCCGCCGGTGACGACGGCCACGCTGTCACGGAAATCGTACTGTGCTTGCTGGTAAGCCATGGCGGGCCGGCTCAGCGCACGAAACGGTTGACGTAATCCGCACCCAGGCCGACGGCTTCGTAGTGCTTGCGGCACATCTCCAGCTTGGTGAAGACGTCTTCATAGCCCTCGAACTTGCCCCAGGGATCGCAGTAGAACATCACGCCGGTGATGTGGA
>JAFAMT010000208.1 GCA_019233085.1 Herbaspirillum sp. | reverse complement strand
TTCGGACAAGCCCGAGGTGGTGGGGCAGATCATGAGTCGGCCCGTGATCACGGCCCAGGTGGATACCCCGGTGCTGGAGCTGGTGCCGCGCATGGCGGAGGGTTTGCACCAGATCCCGGTGGTGGAGGCGGATGGCAAGCTGGCCGGGATGCTGACGCAATCGGACATGATTGCCGCACTCTATGAGAAGAACCTGGCGGCTGCGCGCGGTGTGCCTGGGCTGCGCAGCGTGGCTTGATGACGGGTGGCGGATCAGAGGGCTTGTGATGCTTGTGCCACAAGAGTTATCTCTCCTGTGAATATCTGCTATTGCCACAATAAAGCAGACTCGTCCATGGAGGATCGCTATAGTTGCACCTGTCTCCTCCAATCTCCTCCTTAAGAAATTGGATTCAAGCCCGCACCTCTTGGTCGCGGGCTTTTTTTTTGCCCGTTTTCACCGTGACGCAGTGTCCCTGTCGGCAGTGTGGGTGGGAGTTGGCCGCTTCTTGGTAAGATGCGGCATGCGATGCCGATTTTATGTGCGCATTGCTTCATGTGTTCAGTTCAGATCAAGTCAATGTCTTCAACCTCGTCTTCCCGCAATTCCTCCCAGCCTCTGCCCGAGCGGCCCGATACGCCTTGCGTGGCGGTCTGCTCCACCACCTTCGATGACATCTGTCGCGGCTGCGGTCGCACCGTTGACGAGGTGGCGCAGTGGGTCTTCATGGACGTGGAGCAGCGTGAAGTCGTCTGGCAACGCATCCTGGCCCAGGGCTACCCGCGCCGCAACACCTGAGGGCGGGTGGCCTGGCCTTACCCTACCTTACCCGGGTGTCTTGCCGAAGAAGCCGACGCCCGCCTGGCGCAGCATGCTGGTCAGCGTGATCAGCGGCAGGCCGGTCAGGGCGGTGGGGTCGTCGCTGCGAATGCTTTCCAGGATGGCAATGCCCAGGCCTTCGTTCTTGGCGCTGCCGGCGCAGTCATAGGGTTGCTCGATGCGCAGGTAGGCATCCAGCTCGCTGTCGTCGAGATCGCGGAAGCGCACCAGCGTCTGCACATTGCTGACCTGGGCCGTGCTGGCGGCATCGGCGCGGCGCCCATCCCACAGGCATAGCGCGGTATGGAAGACCACTTCGCGCCCGCGCATCATCTGCAGTTGCTTCAGTGCATTGGCATGATTGCCGGGTTTGCCGATCTGCATGTCATCCAGCGTGGCGACCTGGTCCGAACCGATGACCAGGGCTGCGCCGGCGCGGGTGGCGACGGCAGCGGCCTTCTCGCGCGCCAGGCGCAGGGCGGTGGCCTGCGGGGTTTCGCCGGGATGCGGTGTTTCGTCGATGTCTGGCGCCATGGTCTCGAAGGGCAGGCCCAGGCGGCCCAGCAGTTCCTTGCGGTAGACCGAACTGGAGCCCAGGATCAGGCGGGGCGAGGGGCGGGTGGTGTGTTGATGCAACATGGGATGCGGTCGGCTGAGGTTGGGGGAAGGAGTGGCGAAGGCGCCCGGAAGCCGGATTTTGGCTGAAAATCACGGAAATAGACGAGTATCTTTACCCATGGGTGAAAAATTTCGCCAGAAAATCGCAAGAGGCCGGCTAAGGCTTTGACTGGTAAGGAATTTTTCTGTTATGATCGCAGGTTTTCCGGATTCTGCTTTGGCTATGAATGCATTTGTTATCGACGCGTTCGAATTCTGCAGGCTGAAACAGCAGGCGCAGGGTGAGATTCCGGTTGCTGAATTAGGTCGTCTGGCGCAAGAGACGGTTGACCGTTCTGGCACGATCCGCTGGGCTTTGTCCGGCGATATCGACAAGCTGGGACATGCTCAACTCAGTCTGGCAGTGTCGGGTGCAATTAATCTGATCTGTCAGCGTTGCCTGACGGCATTGAATTTCGAGATTGATTCGAAGTCGCTGCTGGTATTGGCAAAAGATGAGGCGCAGGCCGACACGATCGAGGAGCTGATCGATGATGACGAGATTGATGTCATCGTGGGTTCGGCGACCTTCGACGTGAACTACCTGATCGAGGACGAGGCGTTGCTGGCATTGCCGGTGGCGCCCAAGCATGAAACCTGTCCTGGTGATGGTGTGGCGGCCGAGGCCAAAAGTGCTGAACGGGCTTCCCCGTTTGAGGTACTGAAGAAGTTGAAGCAGTAATTTGTTAGGGGATGTCTGGCAGGTGCCGGGCAGCAGCACAGCGGGTTTACGAAAACCTGGATCCGGTGTGTTAAAATTTTCAATCTTAGTAAGGTTTAGGAGTAATCATGGCCGTTCAACAGAACAAAAAGACCCCGTCCAAGCGCGGTATGCATCGTGCACACGACTTTCTGACTGCACCCCCGCTGGCTGTCGAGCCGACGACTGGTGAGACCCACCTGCGTCACCACATCAGCCCCAACGGTTTCTATCGTGGTCGCAAGGTGCTGAAGACCAAGAACGACGAGTAATCTCTTCATTGAGATTGCTGTTTTTGGAGAAAAGCGGCGCAATGAGCTTCTGTTTCAAGAGGTTCATTTTGCGCCGCTTTTTTATGTCCGTCGCATCCGTGTAATCGGTGTGCGGACGTGCCTGCCTGCTTGCCTGGACCTTCCTGCGTGCTCTTGTCTGAGTATGCTATTTTGAACGGTCTCCAATCTGCCTCATAATGTGGGCTGGCAAGGCTCTGAATCAAATCGATGACCATCAAAATTTCAATCGACTGCATGGGTGGCGATCATGGCCCGTCAGTCACGCTCCCGGCCGCTGCCTCTTTCCTGGCTCGCCAGTCCGATGCCGAGCTGATCCTGGTCGGGCAGGAAAGCGTCCTGCTGCCCTTGCTGAAGAAGTACAAGCTGGCCGGTGAGCCACGCGTGCGCATCCACAATGCCTCCGAAGTGGTGACCATGGAAGACCCGATCGAGGTCGCCCTGCGTCGCAAGAAGGACTCGTCCATGCGCGTGGCGGTGAACCTGGTCAAGGACGGCCAGGCCCATGCCGCCGTCTCGGCCGGCAATACCGGTGCGCTCATGGCGGTGTCGCGCTATGTCCTCAAGACCCTGCCGGGCGTGGATCGCCCGGCCATCTGCACCATCCTGCCCAACCAGAAGGATGGCCCCACCTACATGCTCGACCTGGGTGCCAACGTCGACTGCGAACCGCAGCACCTGCGACAGTTCGCGCTGATGGGGTCGGCCCTGGTCGCGGTCATGGAAGGCAAGGCAAAGCCGACGGTGGGCCTGCTCAACGTGGGCGAGGAAGACATCAAGGGCAATGAGCTGGTCAAGGCCACGGCCGGCCTGCTGCGCGCCGAGCACGAGAAGGGTATCCTCAACTTCTACGGCAACGTGGAAGGCAACGATATCTTCGAGGGCACCACCGACCTGGTGGTGTGCGACGGCTTCGTGGGCAATGTGACCCTGAAGGCGTCCGAAGGCCTGGGGCGCTTCGTCAAGTCGGTGCTGACCAGTGAATTCAAGAAGGGCTTCATCAACAAGCTGGGTGCGCTGATCGCCTATGGTGCCATCAAGGCCCTGTCGCGCCGGCTCAATCCTTCCCGGTACAATGGCGCCAGTCTGCTGGGTCTCAAGGGCCTGGTATTCAAGAGCCATGGCGGCGCCGATGTGTATGCCTTCGAATGGGCGATCCGTCGGGCGTATGATGCTGCCAAATACGATGTGCTCGCGCGCATCGCCGCCAGCATGGCGGAGCTGATGCCCCAGGGACAGGGGCGCACGGCCGAGGCGGTTGTCGCGGCATTGGAGCCGGCGGCACCTGTTTCCCTGGATCAACCGAACTAACAAAGCAAGAAGACGGCATGACCATTTACAGCAAAATCGTCGGTACCGGCAGCTACCTGCCGACCAAGCGCGTGACCAATCACGAACTGGCGGCCGAACTGGCCGAGCAGGGCATCGAAACCTCGGACGAATGGATCTTTACGCGCAGTGGCATCTCCGCGCGCCACTACGCCGAGCCGACCCAGCTCTCCAGTGACCTAGCCCTGGCGGCTGCACAGCGTGCGCTGGAAGCGGCCAGCATGCAGCCCAATGATATCGACCTGATCATCCTGGCTACCTCCACGCCGGATCACCTGGGCGGCTTTCCCAGCACGGCCTGTGTGGTGCAGCGCAAGCTGGGCATCACCAATGGCGCGCCTGCCATGGATGTGCAGGCGGTCTGCAGCGGCTTCGTCTACGCCATGTCGGTGGCGGACAGCTTCATCAAGTCCGGCGCGCACAAGAACGTGCTGGTGATCGGGGCCGAGGTCTTCTCGCGCATCCTCGATTTCAAGGACCGTACCACCTGTGTGCTTTTCGGCGACGGTGCCGGCGCCATTGTCATGAGCGCTTCGCAGGAGCCGGGCGTGCTGGCCAGCAAGCTGCACGCCGATGGCAGCCATGGACACATCCTGTGTGTGCCGGGCAGCGTCAATAACGGCGCCGTGGCCGGTAGCGCCTACCTGTACATGGATGGTCCGGCGGTCTTCAAGCTGGCCGTCTCGGTGCTGGACAAGGTTGCCCGCGAGGCGCTGGGCGCCGCCGGCGTGGATGCCAGCGAGATCGACTGGCTCATCCCGCACCAGGCCAACATCCGCATCATGCAGGGCACGGCCAAGAAGCTGGGCCTGCCGCAGGAAAAGATGGTCGTGACCGTCAACGAACATGGCAATACCTCGGCCGCCTCGATTCCGCTGGCGCTGGACCAGGCAGTGCGCGATGGCCGCGTCAAGCCCGGTCACACCGTCATGATGGAAGGCGTGGGCGGCGGCTTCACCTGGGGCGCGGTGCTGGTCCGCATGTGAGGCTAGGCACCGCGGGCGCTGTGTCGCCTGGTGTCATTTGCCGTCCCGTATTTTTATCCAACCTCAATTTCATCCAAGCATGACAAAATTCGCGTTTGTTTTCCCGGGCCAAGGTTCCCAGGCGATCGGGATGCTCAATGGTTTCGCCGGCAATGATGTTGTCCGCCAGACCATCGCAGAAGCTTCCGACGCCCTGCAGTTCGACCTGGGCAAGCTCATTGCCGAAGGCCCCAAGGAAGACCTGGACCTGACCACCAATACCCAGCCCGTCATGCTGACGGCCGCCGTGGCGTTCTACCGCGCCTGGCTGGCTGCGGGCGGCAAGGCGCCGGCACTGGTGGCCGGCCACAGCCTGGGCGAATACTCGGCGCTGGTGGCCGCTGGTGTGATCCAGTTCAAGGATGCCGTGCCGATGGTGCGTTTCCGCGCCCAGGCCATGCAGGAAGCCGTGCCGGTCGGGCAGGGCGGCATGGCGGCCATCCTCGGCCTGTCCGACGATGACGTGCGCGCTGCCTGCGTCGAAGCCGCACAAGGCGAAGTGGTCGAGGCGGTCAACTTCAATGCCCCGGCCCAGGTGGTGATCGCCGGTCACAAGGCCGCTGTCGGTCGCGCCTGCGATATCGCCAAGGCCAAGGGCGCCAAGCGCGCGCTGCCGCTGCCGGTCTCCGCGCCGTTCCATTCCTCGCTGCTCAAGCCGGCCTCGGATCGCCTGCAAGCCTACCTGGCTGGCGTCGCGTTCGCGGCACCGCAGATCCCGCTGATCAACAACGTCGACGTGGCCGTGGTCAGCGATCCGGCCGCCATCAAGGATGCGCTGGTGCGCCAGGCTGCCGCGCCGGTGCGCTGGGTCGAGACGGTGCAGAAGATGGCCGCCGATGGCGTCACCCACCTGGTCGAATGTGGCCCGGGCAAGGTGCTGACCGGCCTGACCAAGCGTATCAACGGCGAACTGGTCGGTGAAGCCATCGTCGATCAGGAATCCCTGGACAAAGTATTGGAGTTGCTCAAGTGAGTGCACAGAATCTGCAAGGACAAGTCGCGCTGGTGACCGGCGCATCCCGTGGCATCGGCCGCGCCATCGCGACCGAACTGGCCCGCCAGGGTGCCCGCGTGGTCGGTACCGCCACCACCGAGGCCGGCGCTGCCGCCATCACCGAATACCTGGCTGCGCTGGGTCCTGAAGCCGGTCGCGGTGCGGTGCTCAACGTCAATGACGCCGAGGCCAGCGTGGCCTTGGTGGAGCAGGTGCAGAAGGAGTTCGGCTCGCTGTCCATCCTGGTCAACAATGCCGGCGTCACCCAGGACCAGCTGGCCATGCGCATGAAGGACGAGGAGTGGGACAGCGTCATCGCCACCAACCTCACCGCCGTCGGTCGTCTCTCGCGCGCCGTGCTGCGCGGCATGATGAAGGCCCGTACCGGCCGCATCATCAACATCACCTCGGTGGTGGGCGAGGCCGGCAATCCGGGCCAGATGAACTATGCCGCCGCCAAGGCGGGTGTGGCCGGCATGAGCCGTGCGCTGGCGCGTGAGATCGGTAGCCGCAACATCACCGTGAACTGCGTGGCGCCTGGCTTCATCGATACCGACATGACCAAGGCCTTGAATGAACAGCAGTCCGCTGCCATCTTGCAGCAGATCCCGCTGGCTCGCCTGGGTGCGGCCGAGGAGGTTGCTTATGCGGTGGCCTTCCTGGCGTCTGCGCAAGCGGCCTATATCACCGGCACCACGCTCAACGTGAATGGCGGCATGTACATGGGTTGAGCCTGTTGGATGGGCTTGATTTAAGTCCTTTTGACGTCTGTTGTTTGCAGTTATGCTGAACTTGGCGCAATCTTGCCAAGAATAGTTAAAAGTAAATTTTCCGCGCGCAAACCTGCTAAAATGCGCGCACTTTTGTAACCTATCATCCCTCTGGAGGAACACTATGTCCGATATCGAACAACGCGTGAAGAAGATCGTCGCTGAGCAACTGGGCGTCGCCGAAGCCGACATCAAGAACGAATCGTCGTTCGTGGACGACCTGGGCGCCGACTCGCTGGACACCGTCGAGCTGGTCATGGCACTGGAAGATGAGTTCGAAATGGAAATCCCCGACGAACAAGCCGAGAAGATCACCACCGTGCAACAGGCGATCGACTACGCAAAGTCGCAAGTCAAGGCCTGATAAGGGCTTTGGTCAAAGTTTCAGGAGAATTGCTTGAGCCGCACTCGTGAACGTCGTGTAGTCATTACCGGCCTGGGATGCATCTCGCCTGTCGGCAACAACGTCGCCGATACGTGGAGTGCCATCAAGGAAGGCAAGTCCGGCATCGCTACCGTAACCAAGTTCGACGCAACCCCCTTCACCACGCAATTCGCCGGTGAGGTCAAGGGCTTCAACATCGAGGATTACATCCCCGCCAAAGAAGCGCGTCATATGGATACCTTCATCCACTTCGGCATGGCCGCCGGTGTACAGGCCATCCAGGATAGCGGATTGACGGTAACGGACGAGAATGCCGAGCGCATTGGCGTCATGATCGGTTCGGGCATCGGCGGCTTGCCGCTGATCGAGGAAACCCACGCCGAACTGACCAACCGTGGTCCGCGCCGCATCAGTCCTTTCTTCATTCCGGCCTCGATCATCAACATGATCTCGGGCAACTTGTCCATCAAGTTCGGTCTGAAGGGGCCCAACCTGGCGATCGTCACCGCCTGCACCACCGGCCTGCATTGCATCGGCTCCGCCGCTCGCATGATCATGTACGGTGATGCGGATGTGATGGTGGCCGGTGGCGCCGAATCCAGCGTCTCGCCGCTGGGCATCGGTGGTTTCGCGTCGGCCCGCGCCTTGTCGACCCGCAACGACGACCCTGCGACCGCCTCCCGTCCGTGGGACAAGGATCGCGATGGCTTCGTGCTGGGCGAGGGCGCCGGCGTGATGGTGCTCGAAGAGTACGAACACGCCAAGGCCCGTGGTGCCAAGATCTATGCTGAACTGCTGGGCTTCGGCATGAGCGGTGATGCTTACCACATGACTGCGCCCAACCTGGACGGTCCGCGTCGCTGTGTGCTCAATGCACTGCGCGATGCTGGCGTCAATCCGGACGAAGTGCAGTATCTGAACGCGCACGGAACGTCGACCCCGCTGGGCGACAAGAACGAATCCGACGCGATCAAGGCCGCTTTCGGCGATCATGCCTACAAGATGGTTGTCAATTCGACCAAATCCATGACCGGTCACCTGCTGGGTGGCGCCGGTGGCCTGGAGACGGTGTTGACCGTGCTGGCGGTGCACAATCAGGTGTCCCCGCCGACGATGAACATCTTCAACCAGGATCCGGAGTGCGATCTGGATTACTGCGCCAACCAGGCGCGGGACATGAAGATCGATATTGCCGTGAAGAACTCCTTCGGTTTCGGGGGTACCAACGGCACCCTGGTCATCGGCAAGATGTAAAACGCACAACCCGGCTTCCACGGAAGCCGGGTTTGTCATTTTGATGACCCCCTAGCATCCTGGCATCGTATGTCGATAGCGGTCTCTGCGGATATCAAGCCTTCCCGCCTGCTTTTGCTGGTCACCGG
>JAFAMT010000091.1 GCA_019233085.1 Herbaspirillum sp. | reverse complement strand
GTGCGCGCCGGCGCCATCGACCTGAAGAGCGAGATGGAATCGGGCCGGGTGGACCTGGCCATCGGCGCCTTCGACAATGTCTCGGGGGCCTTGTACCAGCGGCGACTATTTCGCCAGGAATACGTCAGCATGTTCCGCCTGGGCCATGCGCTGGACCGGCGCGGCGAGGTGAGCCTGAAGGATTTCCTGGCAGCCGAGCACCTGATGGTGTCCTCCCAGGAAAGCCCCTACGACCGCATCAACCAGAATCTGGAGAAGGCCGGGATCCTGCCGCGCGTGCGCTTCCGGGTGCCGCATTTCACCGCCGTGCCTTATATCGTCAGCACCACCGCGCTGGTGGTGACGGTGCCACGCAAGCTGGCCGAGAGCGCAGCCACGCCATTCGGACTGCGCTACATCAAACCGCCGTTGCGCCTGCCCTCGCTGCAGACCAACATGTTCTGGCATCGCCGCTACAATCAGGATGAGGGCAATGTCTGGCTGCGCGGATTCATTTCGGAACAGTTTGCCGAGTAAGCCGCACCCCATACCGGGACGGTGCCAACGAAGAACAAGGGAGACCCCAGGCCATGAAGATCTACCGTGACTACACCCGCGAAGAACTGGATCTGCAATACAACGTGCGCGAGCGCGTCGCCGATTTCCAGGACTACTTCGACCGCTTCGACCACGATGGCCGCGCCGCCCGCCGGACGCATCCCCACCTGGCCGACCTGCCCTACGGCGATGATGTGCTGCAGAGCCTGGATTTCTTTCCTGGCGCCAACAACGGCCGGCCCTTGCTGGTGTTCATCCACGGCGGCTACTGGCGCTCGCTGGACAAGCACCAGTTCAGCCAGCTGGCCCTGCCCTACCTGGCACAGGACATCAATGTGGCGCTGCTCAACTACCGTCTTGCCCCCCGGGTCCGGATGGGCGACATCGCCGCCGACTGCGGCCGCGCCCTACGCATGCTGCACGCCAAGGCCGGTGCATTGCGTTTCGACGCCGATGCCATCTGGCTCATGGGCCATTCGGCCGGCGCCCACCTGGCCGCACTGATCGCCGCCTTGCGTGCGGCACCGGTGCGCGGCATCTGCGGCCTCAGCGGCGTCTATGACCTGGAACCGATACGCCTGTCCTATCTCAACGAGGCACTGCATCTGTCGCCCGCAGACGCCCTGCAGGCCAGCCCCTTGCAACTGGCCATGCCCGACGGCGTGCGCGCCCTGCTCTGCGCTGGCGGCCAGGAGTCGGAGGAATTCCTGCGCCAGCGCGATACCTATGCCGCCACGCTGCGCCAGTCGGGCCATGCCGTGGAGGTGGTGGAGGCGCCGCAGGCGCATCACCTGAGCATCATCGATGTGGCGGCCGATGCGCAGAGTGGACTGACGCGGGCGATGTTGCGGATGATCCTGGGCTAAGGACAGGCAAGCAGACAGAAGTTGTTGTTTTCAAAAAGCAAGTCCGCATGCGTGGCAGGGCACAAGTTAAAGATTCTCAAACACCAATAAGAATCATTTTCATCTGATTTATAATAGCGGACGCTCCACCCGCCCGGCCGAGTCCCCTTCCCGGCACGGAAGATAAACAGATAGCGCCCAGAGGCGCAGGCCATCCGGCCGCCCCGCCATTCCGACAGCATGTTCAAGAAGATCTGGTTCCAACTCCACTGGTTCATCGGCATCACCGCCGGCACCGTCCTGATGACCATCGGCGCGACCGGCGCGATGCTGGCTTTCCGCGAGGAAATCATGGATGCCTTGAGCCCCGGCGTGATCCACGTCCAGGTGCGCCAGCAGCAGCCCCTCACCCCGCAGCAGATCCTGGAACGCTTGCGCACGGACGAACCCGGCCGCCGCGTGACCACCATGACCCTCAGCTCCGAGCCCGGGGCCTCGGTGCGCGTGGTGTTCGCACCGCCGCCGGGCGAGCGGCGCGGCCAGGCGCGCTATGCCGATCCCTATACCGGCGCGCTGCTGGGGCCGGTGACGGGCCAGGAATTCTTCGAGATCATCGAGCGCTTCCACCGCTGGCTGCTGCTGCCTACCGAGATCGGCAAGATCGTGCTGGGGACGCTGGTCCTGTGCCTGCTGACCCTGGCGCTGTCGGGCCTGTACCTGCGCTGGCCGCGCCGGCCACTGTCGCTGCGGGCCTGGCTGCGGCTGGATTTCCGGCTGCAGGGCCGCTCCTTCCTGTGGAACCTGCATTCGGTCATCGGCACCTGGTCGCTGGTGATGTACGTGATCTTCGCCACCACCGGCGCCTACTGGGCACTGGACTGGTTCAAGGACGGTGTCAATGCCCTCGCCGGCGAGGAACGCAGGGCGCCGGCCATGCAGCGCGGCGGTAAAAGTAAAGGCAACGACAAGAAGGACGACGGCGCACCGGTCCCGCTGGAACTGACGCAGGCCTGGCAGGCCTTCCTGGCCAAGGCGCCCGGTTACCAGAGCGCGCAACTGCGCCTACCCGAACAGGGCACGCAGCCGGTGCAGATCTTCTACCTCGGCCACGATGCCCCCCATGAACGCGCCCGCAGCCGCATGGTGGTGCTGCCGCAGAGCGGCGAGATCAAGCAGCTGGAACGCTACGAAGACAAGAGCACTGGCGGACGCTTCATCGCCGCCATCTACCCCCTGCACATGGGAACCTACTTCGGCCTGCCCGGCCGCATCATCATGGCCATCGCCAGCCTGATGATGCCGCTCTTCGGCATCACCGGCTGGATGCTCTATCTGGACCGCCGTCGCAAGAAGGCCGCCCTGCGCGCCGAGCGTGCCGCCCTGGCCGACTCCGGCGCCGCCGACGACGGTCAATTGCTGGTGGCCTATGCCTCCCAGACCGGCCAGGCCGAGCGTATCGCCCTGCACACCGCTGCCCGCCTGCGCCGCAGCGGCGTCGCGGTGACCCTGCAGGCGCTAGCCCAGGCCACACCCGAGACGCTGCGCCACTATCCGCGCATCCTCGTCATCGCCAGTACCTTCGGCGAGGGCGAAGCCCCCGACAGCGCGCGCGGCTTCGAGCGCCGCCTGCGCCAGGCCGCCGGCCAGTCGCTGGCGCACGTGCAGTACGCCGTGCTGGCGCTGGGTGACCGTCACTACGCCAGCTTCTGCGGCTTCGGCCATACGCTGGACCACGGCTTGCGCCAGTGCGGCGCCAGGCCGCTGTTCCCGCTGGTGGAAGTCGATCGCATGGACAGCGCGGCGCTGCGCCAGTGGGAAAGCCAACTGGCCGCACAAGGTCTGGACGCAGCGCTGGGCGAAGTCCTGCCGGCCAGCGATGCGCACTGGCAATCGTGGACGCTCACCGAGCGCCGCCCCCTGAACACAGGCAGCCAGGGCGAACCGATCTTCCATCTCGAATTGCGCAGCCAGGACGGCCCGCTGCCGCTCTGGCAGGCCGGCGCATTGCTGGATGTGATGCCGCGCCATGCGCCCGACCGCATCGCCCTGCTGCTGCAACGCCTGCACCTGGACGGCGCCACGCCGGTGCAGCACCAGGGCGTGCAGAGCACGCTGGCCGACGTCCTCTCACGCAGCGTCCTGCCCCTGCATCCGTCCAGCGGGACTGACGCGCAGAGCCTGGCCGACCAGTTGCAACCCCTGGCACAGCGGACCTACTCAGTGGCCTCGGTGCCACAGGATGGCGCGCTGCACCTGCTGGTGCGCCAGGTCCGCCACGAGGATGGCCTGGGGCTGGCCTCCGGCTGGCTGACCGAGTTCGCCGATATCGGTGCCCCGCTGCAGGTGCGCCTGCGCGAGAACCCGGGCTTCGCCCCGGTCGAGGGCGATGTGCCGGCCATCTTCATCGGCAATGGTTCGGGCATGGCCGGCCTGCGTGGCCACCTGCGCGCTCGCATCCAGGCCGGACAGCGCCGCAACTGGCTGCTCTTCGGTGAACGTAACGCCCGTTACGATTTCCTCTACCAGGCCGAACTGGAACAATGGCTGCAGGAAGGCCAGTTGGCCCGCCTGGACCTGGCCTTCTCGCGTGACCAGACCCAGCGCATCTACGTGCAGGATCGCCTGCGCGAGGCTGCGGCCGAATTGCGCCAGTGGTTGGAGCAGGGCGCGGTGCTGTATATCTGCGGCAGCCTCGACGGCATGGCCGCCGGCGTCGATGCCGTGCTCGCTGCGGTGCTGGGCGAAGCGGGCTTGCACGAACTCATCGAGCAGAACCGCTACCGCCGCGACGTCTACTGAGTTGTTGCTCCCGGGGAGGTGCGGTCGTACCTCCCCACACCGCTGGCGGCCATGCCACAGCGCCCTGTAGGCTGCCCCCGCTTTGTGCTGTAGGACAGCGCCGCCCGCGCGCCGAAAGCCACTTCGGCGTCATATACTGGCCCGCACAGTATCTGTCATCGGGATCCTGCCATGAT
>JAFAMT010000072.1 GCA_019233085.1 Herbaspirillum sp. | reverse complement strand
CATCCATCGCAGCACGCTGGGTCGGCTTGAACTGGGCGATGCCGGCGTCTCCATCGGCGTCTTCCTCACGGTACTGGAAAGCCTGCAGGAACTCTCCGACATCGCCTTGCTGGTGAGCCACCCGGAAACGCCACGGCATCTGCGTGTAGCGCCCCCACCGGAACTGGATCAGGATTTCTGACATGCACCAGACCGCCTGTACCGTCTTCGACTGTTCCGATCCGGCCGCACCGAGGCCGGTAGCGGGCTTCGCGCTCGACGCCGATGGCGACGGCCTGCTCGGCTACGGCAAGCGCTATGTACTGCAAGAGGATGCTTTTGCGCTGGATCCGTTGCACCTGCCTCTGGGTGTCGCACCGCAACGGGTGCGCCGCCGCCGCGACGGCTCCTTCGGGGTGCTCTCCGATGCCGGCCCCAATGCCTGGGGTGTGCGCCTGACCAGCAGTATCAACCGTAAATATGGGCGCGCCCAACCGGTGACACCGGTGGACTGGTTCGTCCATTGCTGGCAATTCGGCTCTGGATGCCTGGGTTTCTCAGCGCATCACAGCATGCTGCCGCAGGCTGGCCCTGGGCCGCAGCCGCTATCACGCCTTGACGCGCGACAAGCCATCGCTATCGAGGCCCTCACCGGTGACGCTGATGCTGAACTTGATGAGGAGGCCGTGCGACTTTTCTTCCCTGGCGCCAGCCTGGGTGGGGTACGCCCCAAGACCGTGGTGTTGCATGAGGGCCTGGAATACATTGCCAAGTTCAGCCGGCTCGACGACCGCTTCGACGTGCCGGCGGTGGAATATGCCACTCTGCGCCTGGCCCATGCCGCTGGCATCGACGTGCCGGATTTCGAACTGGTCACGCTGGGTCGGCATTCGGTGTTGCTGGTAGCGCGCTTCGACCGCACCGTGGATGGCCGGCGCATCCACTACCTGAGTGCCAACAGTCTCATCGATATTGACCAGGTCGAACCGGAGCACTACCGCTCCCGCTATTCCTATGCCGGTATTGCCGAGACCCTGCGGCCACTGGACGACCACGCGCAGGCCGACAGCCACGCCTTGTTCCGGCGCATGGTGTTCAATATCCTGGTAGGCAACGTCGATGACCACATGCGCAACCATGCGGTCTTGATGGGTCTGGATGGCCGCTACCGTCTCTCGCCCGCCTTCGACCTGCTGCCTCACCTGGATGCGGCCTACCTGCCGCAATCGATTGGCGTGGGCAGCGATGGCGCCGCTAGCACGCTGGGCAATGCCCTGTCGCAATGCGCACGCTTCCTGCTCAAGCAGAATGAAGCGCAGCAGATCATCGACGAGGTGCGCACGGCCCTGTCGTCCTGGCCGCAGGTCTTTGCCGAATCTGGTGTGACGCGCACCGATATCCGCCTGCTGAGGCCATGTTTCGACCAGGTCGGGCAGGCCTGAGGACGGGCACGCCGTGACGTCCGGGTCGGCTGGTGACAGTCCCCGGCGTGTCTCTTTTGGCTTACACTCTATCGCCATTGGCAGGCTGCTGCCCGGGGCGAGGCGATGAGAATACTACTGGTCGAAGACGACCCCATGATCGGCGAGGAGGTGCGCGCCGCACTGAAGGACAACGGTTACGCGGTCGACTGGACCCGGGATGGACAGGCCGCCCTGGGGGCGCTGGGACTGCAGCCTTATGACGCCCTGCTGCTGGACCTGGGCCTGCCCGGCAAGGACGGGCTTGAGGTATTGCGGCATCTGCGCCTGCGCCAGGCTACGCCGGTGCTGGTCATCACCGCGCGCGACGGTGTCGATGACCGTATCGCCGGCCTGGATGCCGGCGCCGACGATTATGTGCTCAAGCCCTTCGCCATCGGTGAACTATTGGCGCGACTGCGCGCGGTGCTGCGCCGCAAGTCGGGCGCTGCCACCGACCTGCTGTCAAACGGCCCACTGGAACTGGACGTGGCAGCCAAGACCGCCCGTTGGCGCGAGCAGGAAGCCACCGCGCTGTCGGCGCGCGAGTTTGCCCTGCTGCATGCCTTGATGGTCCGCCCCGGCGCCATCCTCTCGCGCGGCGAGCTGGAACAACGTATCTACGGCTGGGGCGAGGAGGTAGAGAGCAATGCCGTCGAATTCCTCATCCATTCATTGCGCAAGAAACTCGACAAGGATGCCATCAGGAACGTCAGGGGAATGGGATGGCTCGTTTCGAGGGAGCAATGATTTCCTCGCTGCAGTGGCGCCTGTCGCTCACGCTGACAGGCGCCATCCTGCTGGTGGCCATCGGTGCCGGCTGGCTGGGCTTCAAGTCGGCCTACGACGACACCATCGGCCTGCAGGATGACCTGCTCATGCAAGTCGGTTCCTTGCTTGACCGGCTGGAGGTCTCACTACCCGAGGACGGCCTGGTGGGCGGATATCCCGGTGCCGACCACGAGTTCCGCATCACCCTGCAAAGACTAGATGGCGCCGGCCATGGGCAGACGTCCGAGGAGCATCTGCTCGCCCTGCCCGCCGACCTGCCGGATGGGCTGCAGACGGTCTTGGCGCACGGGGAATATTTCCGCATCTATGTCCGCACCTTGCGCTCGGGCCCGCGCATCGCCTTGTCCCAGGAAACCGATGTGCGCGACCAGATCGCCTATCGCAATGCCTGGCGTGCGGTCCTGCCCTTCCTCGCGCTGGTGCCGTTGTTGCTGTTGGTGATCCATCGCCTGGTGCGCGGCCTGCTGGCTCCGGTCAACATGCTCAGCCAGGAAATCGATCGCCGCCGCGACGATGACCTGCAAGCCATCGCGACAACCACCCTGCCGCGCGAGATACGGCCCTTCGTCGAGGCCATCAATGGCCTGCTGGCGCGGGTGGCCTATACGCTTGCCGCGCAGCGACGTTTCGTGGCCGATGCCGCCCATGAATTGCGTACACCGCTGACGGCCCTGTCGCTGCAGGCCGAACGCTTCGAGCAATCCGAACTTACCGGGGACGCCCGCCAGCGGCTGGCGCGCCTGCGCAGCGGCATCGAGCGCGCCAAGACCTTGCTGCACCAGCTGCTGACGCTGGCCAGGACCCAGGCGGCAGCGCCCCGCGAGAACACCGTCGTCGCCGTGCGCGCACTGATCCGCCAGGTCCTGGAAAGCCTGCTGCCGCTGGCCCAGCAAAAGAACATCGATATCGGTGTGGATGCGCCTGAGGATGTGCGCATCATCTCCAGCGAGCTGGAACTGCTGTTGGTGCTCAATAACCTGCTCGACAACGCGATTCGCTATACGCCGGCCGGCGGACGCATCGACATCACGGTCCGTGAGCAACCCGGCCAGGTCAGGGTGGTGATTGCCGACAATGGCCCCGGCATTCCGATGGTGCAATGGCAACAGGTCTTCGAACCGTTCTACCGCATCAACGGCAACCAGGAGCCAGGGTCGGGGCTGGGGCTGGCGATCGTCAAGGCCATCGCCGATCGTTTGCATATCGATATTTCGCTGGCTTTTTCCGATCCGGATCAAGGAACAGGATTGCAGATCAGTCTTATCCTGTCCACAGCAGCCCAGGCGATGCCCACGCCACCGCCTGCTCAGCTCTAAGCCCGGTCTAAGTTTCGGCCAGTAGCATTGAGGTGCCAGCAAGCCGCTGGTATTTTCTTTCCAGGAAAGGAGTCAAGCATGACATCCGCCATCAGTGGCCTGTCCAGCAACTGGAGCACACAGCCCCACATCGGGACCACACCGCAACGCACGACCGGCATCGACAGCGACGGTGACCGCGACAACAGCGCGCCGGGTGAGGTCGAGAAGCCCAAGGCAACGTCGGGCACGCTCGGCACCCTCATCGACACACACGCCTGAGCTGCCTTGCTGGCCATTGCCGTACGGATGGCCAGTGTTTCTCCGCAGACTCCCGAAAAGCCGAAGACCCCATGAAGCGAACCCACTATCATCCCCTCTCGGTCACCCTGCACTGGGTGATCTTCCTGCTCTTCGTGGTGGCGCTGGCCACCATTGAATATCGCGGCGAGCTGCCCAGGACCGACCCGCTACGCGACCTGCTGCGCACCATCCACATGCATGCCGGCCAGCTGGTACTGATCCTGGTGGTGCTGCGCCTGCTGGCACGCCAACTGCTGGGCGTGCCGCCCGAACCGGACTTGCCCCGACTCCAGCGCTGGGGTGCGCAGGCGGTACACCTGCTGCTTTATCTGGTGATGATAGGACTGCCCATCACCGGCATCCTGTTTACCCAGGCCGGTGGCCGCGACGTGGTGTTCTTCGGCGCCACCCTGCCGGTGCTGATGGCCAAAGACCAGGCGCTGCGCGGTCCGATCAAGGATGTCCACGAGCTGATGGGCAATGCCGTCTATTTCCTGGTGGGCCTGCACATCCTGGGCGCGTTATGGCATCAGTTCATCGACAAGATGCCTATCCTGCAGCGCATGTGGTGGAAGTCGTCGCGCAAGGCTTAAGGTCGTCCGCATGGCAGTTCCTGAACTATCCTGACGGTCTTTTTAACACCGTCAGAATGATCGGCAGGCGGCCCGTAGCAGCCTGCACGGCAAGGAAAATCAAGACATTGCGATTCCCGAAATGGTTCTTGAAATTCCATTCTTGATTACATAAACTCACGGTCAGTTTCGAGAAGAAGGGATGTTCATGCGACCGTCTGTTGTGCTTGACATGAAGCGAAGCGCCGTGCGTGAAGTGGTAGGCCGTTTCCGTACCGCGAACCCGCGCGTTTTCGGTTCGGTGGTGCATGGCACCGACCGCGATGGCAGTGACATCGATCTGCTGGTTGACGCGCTGCCTGGCGCAACACTGTTTGAGCTGGGCGGCCTGCAAGTCGAACTGGAATCTCTGCTCGGCCTCCACGTCGATCTTCTGACCCCCGGCGACCTGCCGCCCAAGTTCCGGGACAAGGTGCTCGTAGAAGCACAGCCGGTATGAGCGAGAGCCACCGGCTACCCGACTACCTAGACCACATGCGGCAGGCCGCCGCTGACGCCTGCAGCTTCGTGTAGGGCTTGTCCAGGGAGGATTTCCTTGCCGACAAGCGCACCCAGCAGGCTCTCATTATGAGCCTCATCATCATTGGCGAGGCCGTCACGAAGGTAATGGACGGCTATGCCGACTTCGCCCAGGCACATGAGCAAGTTCCGTGGCGCAATATGCGCGGCATGCGCAACCGCATCGTCCACGGCTACTTCAGCATCAACCTTGATGTGGTGTGGGACACCGTGCATGCAGCTCTGCCTGAGTTGCTCAAGCAACTGCCCACCGCATGCCAGGATGCTGCTGACGACGAGCGCGGCGACTCTGGGATAGAACCATGACGGTGCGCTGTTCTGGTGAACTGTTGACGCGAAGCCTTGGCAAAGGCCAAACGTAAAAGGGGCTTCTAGGACAAGATGCCTATCCTGCAGCGCATGTGGTGGAAGTCGTCGCGCAAGGCTTGATTGCATCTTTAGCGCTGTGAGGCCAGGTTGCGTTGCGGGTGGCCCCTGGTCACAGGGAGGCAACCCGCCAATGGCGGTCAGGTCACCAACGAAGCAGCCGTGGCCCGCACAAGGCGCCAGCCGCCGTCGGCAAGGCCACCCCCAGTACATACCAGACGCCCCAGAACGGCGGGGCCATCTCCACGCAATAGAGGGAATAGACCAGCACGCCCTGTGCCCCCGCCACCAGGCCGGCCACCGCGCCGGCCGCACGCAGGTGCGTGGGCGCCAGTCCGCGCAGGAACCACAACATGGTCGCCAGCGTAGGCAGCGACAGCAAGGCCACGTTGGCCGAACACACCTCCCAGCTGCTGCCCAGCAGCAGGTCCAGGCGCTGCGAGGACGGTGCCAGCGCCAGCCAGCTGGCGCCGGCCAGCCAAAGCAGCACCGGCGGCAGCAACAGGGCCGCTGCAGGTCCCAGGCCCACCTGCACGCCCGGCCGGGCCAGACGGGAGGCAACCCATTGCCCGGCCAGCATCGCCGCCAGCGGGAACGACACCTTCATCCAGAACAGTGGCTGCAGCAGCAAGGTGTGCAGATCGCTACGCACGCCATAGAGAAGCGCCAGCAACAGCGCGGCACCGATCAATCCCGAGGCCAGCGCCACGACCATGCGCGCGGCGGCATTGCGTACCAGGACGGGCTGGGCGGGACCGGAGGAGGCTCCCGTACCGGCGGCCAACATGTTGACCAGTTCTATGGTTTTCATCTACATCCCCTGTGGCGCCCCTGAGGGCGGACTACGCAACGGTGCGCTCTCTGGTCTATTCGCTCTGGAAACAGCCCGGGTTACAACTGCCGCGAAATAACTTCATCAAAATTAAATGGTGCTTCGCTGTAACCGGGCCGCATCCGGCGGCGAATTAACGTTCAGATCGGCAGACTTGATGCAGGACGCGAGGCTGGACCGGTCAGTGTCATCTACCACATCATCCATTTTCAAGGAGCACTCCATGAACAACCGTATCATCGCCACCGCCGCCCTGACCCTCGCCACGCTCGCCTCGGGTGTAGCCATGGCGCAAGACAAGCAACCGATGAACAAGACCGCCGTCGAGAAGTGCTACGGCGTCTCCTTGGCCGGCCAGAACGACTGCAAGGCTGGCGAAGGTACCACCTGCGCCGGTACCGCCAAGATGGATTACCAGGGCAATTCCTGGAAGAACGTCCCGGCCGGCACTTGCACCTCCATCAAGACCCCGCGCGGCATGGGTTCGCTCAAGCCGATCTGAGCCAGCAGGCGCCGGCGGCCTTGACAGCGCCGCCGGCCAGGCACTGGCGCACGAGTCCGGCCCGGATATCGGCGCCATGTCGGGCAGATGGTCCACGCCCACACTTTCCCCTCGTTTTACTCAACGGAGCACTCCATGGGTCAACCTGTCCCGCAGTCAGCCACGACGCAGTCTCACCATAGCCTCCGGTCATGCAGCGCCGAGGCCTGCGCTGGTCAATGAGAGGAGAACATCATGTTGACCGGAATGAAACTACGCAACGGCCTGGTGCTGGTATTGGGCCTGTTGACACTGGCGTTGTGGCTGGCCGTTGCGATGGCCTGGCAGGGAGCACGCTCGGCGACCCGCGCGACCGCGGCGCTGATCGAACTGTCGGACCGCCACATCCAGCCATTGCATGACACGGAGCGCCTGTTCCTGAGCACCCTGATCAACATGGACAACGCCTACATCAACCTGGTCAAGGGTGATGAAATCAAGTCCAACGACTACAGCCGGCGCGCCTCGGCTGCGCTGCAGGAAGCGCGCAAGGCCTTCGATGGCTATCGCCAGGGCCTGACCGCGCAAGCGCTGTCGGAACCCGAGGCGGTGAGGGTCTCCGCAGCCTATGAAAGTTATATCAAGGTGTTGAACCTGCGCGAGGTGGCGCTGTATGACGTGTCGCTGGACGACTATGCCGCCGCCACCGTCAGCGCCGAAGCCGCCGACCGCGAATTCGCCGCCACCCTGCGTGCAGTGATCCAGCGTGCGGAACAGGTCAAGGATGCCTTGCGCCTGGCTTCCGAGCGCCGTTCGGAGCAAGCCTCGATGCTGGCCATCGCCATGCTGGTGGCTTCCATCCTGCTCATCGGCGCCTGCTGGCTGTTGTTCGCCCGCCTGCTGCTGCAGCCGCTCAAGCGCGCGGCCGAGCATTTCGACCGCATCGCCGATGGCGACCTGAGCCGACCGGTGCAAGGCATCTCCAGCAATGAGATCGGTACCCTGTTGGCGGCGCTGGAGCGCATGCAACAGGCCGTGGCCACTACCGTGCTCCATATCCGCGATGCCACTCTCGATGTGCACCACGGTGCGGCCGACATTGCCCAGGGTAACGGCGAATTGGCGCAACGCACCGCGGCCCAGGCCGCGGCCTTGGAGGAGACCGCCTCCACGCTCGAAGAGCTCTCGGCTGCCGTGCGCAACAACGCCCAGAACGCCGAGCGCACCAATACCCTGGCAGCTGCGGCAGCCCACGATGCCGAACTCGGCGGTAGGGTCATGGGCGGCATTGCCAGCGCCATGGCACAGGTCACGGCCAGCGCCGCACGCATCTCCGATATCGTCAGCGTGATCGACGGCATCGCCTTCCAGACCAATATCCTGGCGCTGAACGCTTCGGTCGAGGCAGCCCGTGCCGGCAGTCAGGGACGCGGCTTTGCCGTGGTGGCCTCGGAGGTGCGTTCGCTGGCACTGCGCAGCGCCGAAGCGGCGCGCGAAGTCAAGGATCTGATTTCGGCCTCCATCGGCTCGGTCGGCCAGGCGGCCGATCAGGTCAAGCAAGCCGACCAGGCCATCGGGCAGATCGTGGTCTCCTTCGGCAATGTCATGACCACCGTCAACGATATCGCCACTGCCACGCGCGAACAAGCCGAGGGCATTGCACATGTCAGTCGTACCCTGGGGGAAATGGATCGCGCTACCCAGCATAACGCGACCTTGGTGGAACAGACTGCGGCAGCCGCCCAGGCGCTGACCGAACAGGCGGCCTCGCTGAGCGGATCGGTGGCCCAGTTCATCCTGGCGCAGCCGGCTTTACCTGTCCTGGCTGCGCCCTCCCTTTCCTCGGCTGCCACCGATAGGATCATGCTCCCGCAATGACGGGATGCCCGATGTCGCAGCGCCACTGAACGTGACTGAACGTAACTGGGAAGGCGACCGCTAGGGGCCGGTGGGCTTGGGAAAATACAGCGTGAACCTGGCACCGCTGCCATCGCTGCGGTTGCCGAAGCGGATGGAGGCGCCATGGCCCTCCAGCACCGCCCTGACGATGGCCAGGCCCAGCCCGGCGCCACTGGTCTGCTCCAGCTGCGAGGCGCGCCCGCGATAGAAACGCTCGAACAGGTGGCCCACGTCGTCGCCGGCAATGCCGGGGCCGTGGTCAGCCACCGTCAGGATGGCGCCATCGGCATCTTCGCTGACGGTGACCTCGACCGCCGATTGCGCGGGTGAGAACTTGATCGCATTGTCCAGCAGGTTGTTGAGCACCAGCATGGCCGCGCGCGGCCCCACCCTGGCCTGTACCGGTTGCGCCGCATGCAGCACCAATGCAACGCCGCGCGCCTGCGCGGCGCCTTGCCACTTGGCCACGCACTCGCCAGCCAGCTGGTCCAGACGGATGCTGTCGGCTTTGCGGGTTTCCTGGCCCGCATCGAGCCGGGCCAGCAGCAACAGCTCTTCCACCATGCTTGTAAGGCCAGTGACTTCTTCCAGGCAGGATTGCAGGGTCGCTACATAGTCCTCGCCCGCGCGCGGCCGCCGCAAGGCCAGCTCGATCTCGGTACGCAGTCGCGACAGTGGGGAGCGGATCTCGTGTGCTGCATTGGCGGTGAAATCGCGCTGCAAGCGGAAGGCCCGCTCCAGCCGTTCCAGCATGGAGTTCAGGGTGGCGACCAGGTGGCCGATCTCGTCATCGCTGCCGGGATGGGCCAGCCGTTCGCCCAGGTTGGCGTCGCTGATACGGCGCGCCTGCGCGGCAATGCGCTCGACGGTACCGAACAGGCGCCCGGTCAGCACGGCACCGGCGGCAGCCAGGGCCAGCAACAGCGCCAGGGCCAGTCCGCCAAACAGCAGCGCGGCCGATTGCAGGGTGTGATTGGCGTCATCGAGCGAACCGGCGACCTGCACGGCGAACTTGCGATCGCCCACCCGCACCGGGATCGAGACCATGCGCAAGGGTTCTTCGCTGGCATGCGGCAGGGTTTCAAAGACCGACTGCCCCTGCTCCATGCTCTTGAGCAGGCTCATGGATACCGGCAGCACCGCCACCCCCAGGTTGTTGCTGCGCCCGAGGATGTTGCCGTGGACGTCGATGATCTGCACCAGGCGGTCCAGGCGCACCAGCGAAGGCGGCGCCGTACCCGGACTGGGCTCGTGGATATGGATGGCCTCGGGCGCATTCTCCATGAGCAAGCCTGCCTCGGTCTCGCCCAGCGCCAGCAGGGCTGCGTCCAGCTGGCCCAGCACCGATTGCGACAATAGCCACCAGCCGGTGGCCGCCGCACAGGTGACGATCATCACCACCGCCATCAGGTGGACCAGCAGCAAGCGTTGCCTGAAACCCATGGCGATTACGGCCTTTCCTGGCGGATGACAAAACCCTGCCCGCGCAGGGTCTCGATCTGCACGGTCTGCCCGTCGGGCTGCCCGGTATCGAGCTTGCGGCGCAGGTTCTTGATATGCACGTCGATGAGGTTGTCGATGGCGATCAGGTCGGCGTGCCAGACCTGCTCGGCCAGCTGTTGGCGGCTCACCACATTGCCGGCATGCCGCACCAGCAATACCAGCACCGCGTATTCCTTCTGGGTCAAGTCCAGCCGCTGGCCGGCGCGCACCACCTCATGGGCCAGCAGGTCGATGCGCAGGTCGGCCAGTTGCAGCTGGGTCACCTGCATCCTGGCCGGACGGCGCAGCAGCGCATGCAGGCGCGCCAGCAGTTCCTCGAAGGCGAATGGCTTGGCCAGATAATCATCCACGCCGGCGTTGAGTCCCTCGACCCGGTCGAGCAGGGCGTCGCGCGCGGTCAGCATCAGGATGGGCCATGGCACATCCTCCTGGCGCACCCGCTGGCACAGCGCGATGCCATCCATGCCGGGCAGCATGCGGTCGAAGACGGCCACGTCGAAGTGTTCGCCAAGATGCGCCAGCGCCTGCTCTGCACTGTGCGCCACGGTGACCGAGAACCCCTCTTCCTGCAGGCCCTGGGCTAGCAGCCGGGCGGCTTTCTTGTCATCTTCCACGAGCAGGATTTGCATGCCGTCCTAGTTCCACCTATCAATAATTCATCATCGTGAGCCCCTCTTTCCTGAAGAACAATTCAGGAAGTGCTTCACTGAGCCCACCTATCATAGCGAAGTTTTCTGCCGCTCAACAGCCTGGTACCGGCCACGCTGATGCGGCCTGCAAGACATGCAGGCGGTGTCGCCACGGGGGGAGATGCCACTTCTCCCCGTCTGCGCATGACCCAGACCATCCGCTAACACCGCAAATTCCGCACAATCCGCACAGCCAACGGTGCCATCATGAAAAACAGAATCGTCACGACCAGGAACCTGGTCGTCCTGCTTGGCGCAGCCTCCCTCATTGCCGTCGCCGTACGCGGCGTCCTGCCGCTCATGGCCAGTGAAGTCAAGAGCAGCGTTGCCAGCCCCATCCTGGTGCATGAAGGCCAGGCCATCGTCATCCCGGCCGAATCGGCCCTGCGCGAAACCCTCAAGACCGCCCTCATCGAGCAGCGCGATATCGCCCTACCCTTCAGCCTGCCGGCCTCGGTCGAAGCCGATCCGGCGCGCCTGGCCAGGATCCTGCCGCCGACCACGGGGCGCATCGTCGCCCTGCAGAAGCGGCTGGGCGACGAGGTCAAGGCGGGCGACATCCTCTTCGAGGTGGAGTCTTCCGACCTGGCGCAAGCCATCAGCGACGACCGCAAGGCCCAGGCGGCCCTGGCGCTGACGCGCCGCAGCCTCGAACGCCAGCGCAGCCTGGACCAGGCCAACATCTCGGCCCGCCGCGATCTGGAACAGGCCCAGAGCGACTATGAGCAAGCCGACAGCGAAGCTGCCCGCAGCCGCGCCCGCGTGGCGGCCCTGGGTGGCGCGCGCGCTGCAGGCAGCAACAGTAGCGGCAGCAGCGCACGCCTGGCCGTGCGTTCGCCGGTCAGCGGCCATGTGATCGAACTCAATGCCGCCGTGGGCAGTTTCTGGAACGACGCCACCGCATCGGTGATGACGGTGGCCGACCTGTCGTCGGTCTATGTCACCGCCAGTGCCCAGGAAAAAGACCTGGCGCGCGTCTATGCCGGCCAGGACGCCGAGGTGGCACTGGACGCCTATCCCGGCCAGACCCTGCAGGCCAGGGTCCGTTCGGTGGCCCAGGTGCTCGATCCCGATACCCGTACCGTGAAGGTCCGCATCCTGGCGGCCAACCAGGATGGGCGCCTCAAGCCGGGCATGTTCGCCCAGGTGACCCTGCGCGACCGCGCGCATGCGGGCATGCTCATGCCGATGTCGGCGGTGGTGCAGACCGGCTTTGCCAATCGCGTCTTCGTCGAGGTCGCGCCGTGGAAGTTCGAGGCCCGCAAGGTCAGCCTCGGTGCCCAGGTCGGCAGCGATGTCGAAGTCACCGGCGGCCTGCAATCGGGCGCCCGCGTAGTCGTCAAGGATGGGGTGCTGCTCAATGATTGAACGCCTCGTCAACCTCTGCTTCCAGCGCCGCGGCATCGTCAAGCTGGTGTTCCTGCTGGCCGCGCTGTACGGCTGGTATTGCTGGAACCAGCTGCCCCTGGAAGCCTATCCGGATATCGCCGACGTCACCTCCCAGGTGGTCACCCAGGTCAACGGCCTGGCCGCCGAAGAGGTCGAGCAGCAGATCACCATCCCCCTGGAACGCCAGATCATGGGCACGCCGGGCATGCACGTGATGCGTTCGCAAAGCACCTTCGGCCTGTCGCTCATCACCGTGGTCTTCAACGATGGCGCCGAGGACTACTGGTCGCGCCAGCGCCTGCAGGAGCGCATTTCGGCCGTCACCCTGCCTTATGGTGCCCAGCCTGGCCTGGATTCGCTGACCTCGCCCATCGGCGAGATCTACCGCTATACCCTGCAATCGAAGACGCGTGACCTGCGCGAGCTGTCCGAACTGCAGTTCTGGAAGGTCATCCCGCGCTTAAAGCAGGTCTCCGGCGTGGTGGACGTATCCAACTTCGGCGGCCTGACTACCCAGTTCATGCTGGAGCTCGACCCCAACAAGCTGATCAAGTACAACACCTCGCTCAACCAGATCAGCCAGGCCATCTCCAACAACAACGCCAATGCCGGCGGCAGCATCATGAAGCGCGGCGAACAGGGCCTGGTCATCCGTGGCGTGGGTCTGATCCGCAGCCTCGACGACCTGGGCAATATCGTGGTCTCGCAAAAGAATGGCGTACCGGTGCTGGTCAAGGACCTGGGCAAGGTGGTCCTGGGCAACCAGGAACGTCATGGCATGCTGGGCATCGACGAGCAGTCCGACGCCATCGAAGGCATCACCCTGCTGCTGAAGAACGAGAACCCCTCGCGCGTCATGCAGGGCGTGCATGCGGCCGTGCAGGACCTGAACGACCATATCCTGCCCAAGGACGTCAAGATCGTCCCCTACATCGACCGCAGCAAGCTGGTCGAGGCCACCGTCCATACGGTGGGCAAGACCCTCATCGAAGGCATGGTGCTGGTCTCGCTGGTGCTGTTCCTGTTCCTGGGCAGCCCGCGGGCGGCCGCCATCGTGGCCATCACGATCCCGCTGTCGCTGCTGACGGCCTTCATCCTGATGCATCACTTCAAGATCCCGGCCAACCTGCTCTCGCTGGGGGCGATCGACTTCGGCATCCTGGTCGATGGCGCCATCGTGCTGGTGGAAAGCATCCTGCGCCTGCGTGAAGAACGCCCCGAAGGCGAGATCACCGGCGAGGATGTGATGCAACTGATGCGCCAGCTGGCACGCCCGATCTTCTTCGGCATGCTGGTCATCATCATCGCCTACCTGCCGCTGTTCGCCTTCCAGCGCATCGAGTACAAGCTGTTCTCGCCGATGGCCTTTGCGGTGGGCTTTGCCCTGCTGGGCGCGTTGCTGGTAGCGCTGCTGCTGACCCCGGGCCTGTCGTGGCTGGCCTATCGCCGTCCGGTGAAGATGTTCCACAATCCGGTGCTGCTGTGGCTGGAGCCGCGCTATCGCAACGTGCTGGGTCGCCTGGTGGGCCGCTCGCGCTTCGTGCTGGCCCTGACCGCGCTGACCCTGGCCGCCATTGGCGTGCTGGGCGCCACCATCGGCCGCGACTTCCTGCCTTACCTGGATGAAGGTTCGATCTGGCTGCAGGTGCAATTGCCGCCGGGTGTGTCGCTGGACAAGGCCGGCGAGCTGGCCGACCGCCTGCGCGCGGCCACCCGCGAGTTCCCCGAGGTGGAGCACATCGTCACCCAGGTCGGTCGCAACGACGATGGCACCGATCCCTTCACGCCCTCGCATATCGAGTGCGCGGTGACGCTGCACCCCTATTCGGAATGGAAGTCGGGCTGGAGCAAGCAGGAGCTGATCGCCCACATGTCGGAGCGCTTCAAGAAGCTGGCCGGTATCGAGGTCGGCTTCACCCAGCCCATGATCGACGGCGTGCTCGACAAGCTCTCCGGTTCGCATAGCGACCTGGCGGTCAAGATCTACGGCAACGACTTCCGTGACATGCGTACCCTGGCGACCTCGGTACAAGGCGTATTGCAGGACGTACCGGGCGCGGCCGACGTGATCATCGACCAGGAGCCGCGCCTGCCGCAGGTGCGCGTGAACGTCGATCGTGCCGCCGCAGCCCGCCTGGGCATCAACGTGGCCGACATCATGGCGCTGATCCAGACCGGCATTGGTGGCAGCCCGGTGACCCAGGTCTTCATCGAGGAGCGCAGCTACAACGTGGCCGCGGTCTTCAACAGCAAGGCGCGCTCCAACCCCGAGGCCCTGGGCAACCTCACGCTGGTGGCGGCCAATGGCGCCCACGTGGCGCTGTCGCAGGTGGCGCGCATCACCATGGAAGATGGCGAAACCACCATCACCCGTGAAATGAACCGCCGCCACCTGACCGTGCGCCTGAACCTGCGTGGCCGCGATCTGGCCTCCTTCCTGGATGAGGCCAAGGCGCGTATCGATCAGCAGGTCCACTACGACCATGCCCGCTACGAAATCGCCTGGGGTGGCCAGTTCGAGAACCAGCAACGTGCCCAGGCACGCCTTGCCCTGATCGTGCCGATGGCGCTGGCCTTCATGTTCGTGCTGCTGTTTGCCGAGTTCAAGAACCTGCGCCAGCCCGCACTGATCCTGCTGTGCGTGCCGCTGGCCACGCTGGGCGGCCTGGTGGCGCTGCACCTGCGCGGCATGACGCTGAACGTCTCCTCGGCGGTGGGCTTCATCGCGCTCTTCGGGGTGGCGGTGTTGAACGCGATCATCATGATGTCCAACCTGAACCGCTGGGTCAGCCAGTCCGGCCTGCCCTTGCGCGAGGCGGTCATCGGTGGTGCGCTCGAACGCATGCGTCCGGTGCTGATGACAGCCACCGTGGCCGCTCTGGGCCTGGTGCCGGCGGCCATTGCCCACGGCCTGGGTAGCGACGTGCAGCGCCCGCTGGCCACCGTGGTGGTGGGCGGCCTCATGAGCGCCACCATCCTGACCCTGGTGCTGCTGCCGGCCCTGTACTACCTGGTCGAAACGATGCTGGCGCGGCGCGCGAGTGCTGCTGCCAACAACAATGCCAACGCACATTGAGGACGAGAACATCATGTCCCTGAACCTGTACTCCCCCAAGTCCACTGCGCTAGGCCTCGCATTGGGCTCCGCTTTGGGCCTCGCGTTGAGCGGCTGCGCCGTCGGCCCCGACTTCAAGGAGCCGGTAGCCCCCAAGGTCAGTGCCTACACGGCTGAGAAAGTCGAGACCACCAAGAGCATCGACGGCCAGCGCTTCGTGGCCGGCCAGGATGTGCCTGGCCAATGGTGGAAGGCCTTCGGCTCCCCTGCCCTGGATGCGCTGGTCGATGACGCACTGGCCAACAATGCCGACCTGCAGGCCGCCCAGGCGGCCCTGCGCGCGGCGCGCGAAACCGCTGCAGCGCAAGGGGGCGCGCTCTTCCCCAGCGTCGACCTGCATTTCATGCCGACGCGCCAGAAGGTCGCCGACACCCTGGCCAGCCCGCTGGCCGACAACAGCTACATCTACAACCTGCATACCGCCCAGCTCAACATCTCGTATGCGCCCGACATCTTCGGCGGCACCCGCCGCCAGATCGAGGCCGGCCGGGCACAGGCCGAGGTACAGCGTTTCCAGCGCAATGCCACCTACCTGACCCTGGTCTCCAATGTGGTGCTGGCGGTGGTCAACGAAGCCTCGCTGCGTGACCAGTTGCAGGCCGCCGAGAAGGCCGAGGCGCTGGCCGCGCAACAGCTGGAACTGGTACGCCAGCAGCGTGCGCTGGGCGCACTGGGGCTGGCTGACGTGGCCGCCCAGGAAAGCCTGCTGGCCCAGGCCCAGGCGGTGCTGCCGGGCCTGCGCAAGCAACTGGCCCAGCAGCGCGACCAGATCGCCGTGCTGGCCGGTCGCTTCCCCGGCCAAGGCGGCACACCCCAGGTGCAGCTGTCGGCCCTGACCTTGCCCACCGAGCTGCCGCTGAGCCTGCCCTCCACCCTGGTGCAGCAGCGTCCCGACGTGCGTGCCGCCCAGGCGCAGCTGCAGGCGGCCTCGGCCCAGGTCGGCGTGGCCATTGCCAATCGCCTGCCCAGCTTCACCATCACCGGCGCCATCGGCAGCTCGGCCCAGGAGTTCTCGAAGCTGTTCACCTCGGGGCCAGGCTTCTGGACCCTGGGCCTGGACCTGGCCACGCCGATCTTCCATGGCGGCAGCCTGCAACACCAGCAACGCGCCGCCGAGGCCGGGCTTGACCAGGCCGGCGCGCAGTACCGCAGCGTGGTGCTGGGCGCCTTCCAGAACGTGGCCGATACCCTGCACGCGATTGCCGCCGATGCCGATGCGCTCAACGCCGCCACGCGCGCAGAAAGCGCTGCCCAGCGCAGCTTCGATGCTGCCCAGGCGCAATGGAAGGCCGGCATTGCCGGCTATCCGCAAGTGCTGCTGGCGCAGCAGAACCTGCTCTCGGCCAGCCAGTCGCGGGTGCAGGCGCAGGCGGTGCGGCTGGCCGATACGGTGGCGCTGTTCCAGGCGCTCGGTGGCGGCTGGTGGCACCAGGATCTTTGAACCATCCATCAATAACAAAAGGGGATCGGCGGCCAGCGTGCCGCCGGCATGACATATGAGACGTACTCTGCTTGCGGCCTTGCTGCCGCTGCCCGTACTGGCCTTCGGCGCCGACGAAGCCGTTGACGAACCCTGGAACATGCATGGCCAGGCCACCTATATCTGGCAGCGCAAGTCGCCCTTCGATGCCGCCTACAGTGGCCCCAACAGCCTCGGGCCGCAGGCCGAGAAGACCTACTCGTTCTCTGGCACCCTGTTCTTCGGCTTGCGTCTGGCCCAGGGTACCGAGTTGTACTTCGACCCGGAGGTGGTGCAATCGGTGCCCATGTCGGGCCTGACCGGCCTGGGTGGCATGATCAATTCCGAGCAGCAGAAATCATCCGGACCGAACCCGACCTTCTATCGCGCCCGCCTGTTCCTGCGCCAGACCTGGAACCTGGACGGCGAGACCACGCGCTTAGAGTCCGAGGCCAACCAGCTGGCCACCAGCGTCAGTGCGCGCCGGGTGGTGGTGACCGCTGGCAACTACGCCATCACCGACATCTTCGACAACAACGCCTACGCCCATGACGCCCGCACCCAGTTCCTGAACTGGTCGCTGCTCACCCACGGCGCCTTCGACTACGCGGCCGATACCCGTGGCTACACCTGGGGTGCAGCCATCGAGTATTACGACAATGACTGGGTCTATCGCTACGGCCGCTACCTGGTGCCGCAAGAGTCCAACGGCCAGGCGCTGGACTCGCGCATCATGCATCACTACGGCGAGCAGGCCGAGATCGAGCATGCCCACGAGATCGGCGGCCAGCCGGGCAAGCTGCGCGTGCTGGTATTCCACAATCGCATGGTCAGCGGCAGCTTCCGCGATGCGCTGGCGGCCGCTGCCGCCGATGGCGGCACGCCTGCCGTGGCCGATGTGCGCAAGGAGCAGGACAAGTACGGGCTGGGCGTGGCCGGCGAACAGAACCTGACATCGGATATCGGCGTGTTCTTCCGCGCCAGCTGGAACGACGGCAAGACCGAGACCTATTCCTTCACCGAAGTCGAGCGCTCGATCACGGCCGGTGTTTCGATCACCGGCCAGCGCTGGGGTCGCGCTGACGACGTGCTGGGTGTGGCGGCCATCCGCAACGGCCTGTCCAAGGCGCACCAGGACTACCTGGCCGCCGGCGGCACGGGCGTGTTCATCGGGGACGGCCGCCTGAACTACCGCCCCGAGCAGATCGTGGAGGCCTACTACAACCTGCGCGTGAGCAAGTCCACCACGGTGGCGCTGGACGTGCAGAAGATCTTCAACCCCGCCTACAACGCCGACCGTGGACCGGTCCTGGTGCTGGGGGCGCGCCTGCATACGCAATTTTAAAAAGGGCGGCCAGCGATGCGTCCCTGCGCCAACCGCCCTCCTACACTGGAGACAATGCCATGAACCTGTACTGGAAAACCGGCGCAGCGACGCTGGCCCTGCTGAGCCTGTCGGCCTGCGCATGGAACGACCCCCATGAGCATCATGACGCCGCCGGCACGGTGGAGCGCTTCATCGACCCGCAGGCCCAGCCTGGACAATTGCCGCCCTGCCTGGCCAGCCGTATCGCCCAGATCCAGGGTGGCACCCGCTTTGCCGCCATCCGCTATCGTCATTGGGCCAGTCATTTCAAGACCATGGTCTATGCCGAGGTCCCCGCCGGCATGAGCCTGCAACTGCACCAGGAAGTACGCATCGAACCCGGCCAGTGCTCGCACGACGAGCTGGCCGTTATCGTGCAAAATGAAGCGCTTTCCACCAGCAAAGGAGCAATGTGATGGGTGACAAGAGCAGCAAGGCAGACAAGCCCGCCATCAACTGGCTGGACCAGCCCGAGGAGCATGACTACCCGGCTGCCCAGTCCTATCTCAACCTGCTCTACGACGACAAGAAGACCGCCGAGCTGGTGCGCCGCCTGCGCGAGGCACCGATGGCCGCCTTCAAGGCCAAGGACATCCTGCGTGCCTCCGGCCTGTCGCCACTGGGCATGAGCAATGCCCACGTGGAAAAGGATCTGAAGAAGATCCAGTCCGGCACCAAGATCTCGCCGCTGCTGCTGGTCCGCCAGGACGGCCAGCGCACCGTGGTGGCCGATGGCTACCACCGCCTGTGCGCGCTCTACAGTTTCGACGAAGACACCACCGTGCCCTGCAAGATCGTCTGATCCGGCGGCGCCCCCGGGCGCCGCCTTCCCCGCTCAGTGGGAATGCTGGTGGTGGCTGTCCGGGAAATGCGCATGCGCATGGCGGGTCGCGGCATGCCGGTGGCGGTGACGATGGACCACTCCCGGCGCTACCGGCTCTGCATGCTCGTGGGCGTGATGCAGGTCGTCGTGGCGATGCTCATGTTCGTGCTCGATCTCCTCGTGCAGGTGGTCATGGACATGCGTTTCGGTCAGGTGCAGCCAGATGCCCAGGCCCATCAGCAGTCCCGCCGTCACCAGTTGCACGCTCACTGCCTCGCCCATGAGCAGGGCCAGCAAGGCCCCCAGGAAAGGCGCAGCCGAGAAGTAGGCACCACTGCGCGCCGTCCCCAGATGGCGTAGCGCCACCACGAACAGGCTCAGGCTCACCCCATACGCCAGCAAGCCCAGCACGGCCGTGGCCGCCACCACCGGCAGCGGCGGCAGCGGCGCACCCAGTGCCAGCGCCAGCACCAGGTTGGTGGAGCCGGCCACCAGGCCCTTGACGCTGGCGATCCAGGAACCATCGGAGAGCGATACCTTGCGCGTGAGGTTGTTGTCGATAGCCCAGGCCAGGCAAGCACCCAGGATGCACAAGGTCGGCAGCAGGTCGGCCGCATCGACCTGGCGCGGCCAGGCCAGGACCAGGGCGCCGGCTACGATGGAGGCCATGCCCAGGGCGACGCGACGGTCGACATTCTCGCGGAACGCAAACCAGGCCAGCAAGGCCGTCAGCACGCCCTCCGCATTCAACAGCAAGGCCGCACTGGAGGCCGGTGCGGCGCGCAAGCCCAGCATCAGCAGCACCGGCGCGACCACACCGCCGGCCAGCACGGCTCCGCCGAACCAGCCAGCCTCGGCGCGTGGCAGGCGCACTGCCCTTGCCCGCGTGAGACGACGGAAGACGAACAGCCCGCTACCCGATCCCAGATACAACAGAGCGGCGATGACCCAGGGTGAATTGCCCGTCAGCAAAGGCTTGGCCAGCGGCGTGGCGGCCCCGAACAGCAAGGCCGACAGCAGGGCCGCGCTGACGCCTGGATGGCGTAGTGTGTTCCAGAGTTGCATGTGAAGTTCTCCTGGCTGTTGCTGCATCCGCGCCATTGCGTGCAGCCGGTGCGCAAGCTTAGCCGATCAGGGCGGCTGCATCGTGACAATGCGCTGACATCTGCCTCAGAACCAGTGATTGGCCTGTTTCAGGTCGCTGCGCAGTTCACGGAAGCAGTGGTCGGTCCAGTGGCTGCGGCTGACTTCGTTGCGCCGCATCAGCACGATCTTGCGCTTCAGGGTGGGCTGGCGCAAGGGCGCCACGTGCAGGCTGTCGTCGCGCAGGTAGCTGGTGTAGAGGCTGGGCATGATGCCGATGGCGATGCCCGAGCGCACCACCCCGTACAGCGACTCGCTATGCACCACCTGGTAGCGCCGCGACGAGGCCAGCCCATGCTGCATCAGCGCCGCCGAGGCGAATTCCCACACGCTGCCCTGGGTGAACATCACGATCTCCTCGCCCGCCATCTGGCGCCACTGCACCTCCTTGGCACCGGCCAGCGCGTGATGGCGCGACACGATCAGCACCAGCTCATCCTCGAACAGGCTCACCGTCTCCAGCGACTGGGAGGAGAGCGAGTCGGGCGGCTTGATGCCCACGCAGAAGTCCAGCTTGCCCGAATGCAAGGCAGCCAGCAGGGCATCGTTGGGCATGTCCTGTAGCAGAATTTCCACATGCTCATCATGTGCCTGGTTGTAGCGGGCGATCACGGCGGCCGTCAGGGTCACCGCCGAGGGGATGGCGCCGACCCGGATGCGATGGCGCCCGGTCCCGATGGCGTGCTCGATGTCCTCGAAGATATTGCTGGCCGTATTGAGCAGGTGGCGCGCGTATTCCAGCACCACGCCGCCCTGGGCGGTCAGGCTGATCTGGTGCGTGGTGCGGTCGAAAAGCCGCGTCCCGAGCTGGTTTTCGAGCTGCTTGATGGAGGCCGACAGGGCCGGCTGGGTCACCGCCAGGGCGTCGGCGGCGCGGCTGAAGCTGTTGGTCTCGGCCAGGGTGACCAGGGCTTGCAGGTGCCGCAGCGTGACTTTCTGGTTGAGTTTGATCATAAGAAATGGACAAGCCGCCAGAATCGCGCCGGCTGGTTATAAATTCGATTTATGAAATTATAAATATAAACAAATTATATTATTTAATCACTTGTCCTATGCTCCACACCGTTCGCGGCGAATTCCAACAATGAACGGTCGCAAGACCATCATCAAAACCACAGGGGCAGGCATGAAAAAACATTGGATGATAGGCGCGCTGGCCATTCCGGCCGCGCTGGCGGGCGCGCAGGCGCAGGCGCAAAGCAAGATGGAGATCTACGGCCTGATCTCGGGCGGCATCGGTTACCTCTCCAACCAGGGCGGGCCGCACAATCTGGAGGCGCTCTCGGGCACCAACCAGAACCCGCGTATCGGCTTCCGTGGCCAGGAAGACCTGGGCGGTGGCAACAAGGCCATCTTCACCCTGGAGAACGGTTTCAACATGATGACCGGCGCGGCGTCCCAGAACGGCCGCCTGTTCGGCCGCCAGTCCTGGGTGGGCCTGTCCTCCAATAGCATGGGGACGCTGACCCTGGGTCGCCAGTATGAGGCAGTCAAGGATTACCTGGGCCCGGTGGTCATCGCCAGCAACGGCGTGCACATCGGCGACAACGACAACGGCTACAACAACCTGCGCGCGCAGAACTCGGTGAAGTACGTCAGCCCGTATTTCAACGACTTCAACGTCACCGCCCTGTATGGCTTCGGCGAAGCCGCCGGCGACACCAGCACCAATCGCGTCATGAGCATCGGCTCGGGCTACAAGGGCGGCAACCTCCGCTGGGCCGTGGCCTACACCCAGATGGATACGCCCAACAGCAGCAAGAGCCCCGACGGCGCCATGGGCAACGACTACGCCAGCTCGCTGCTGATCTTCAACAAGAGTGCGGTCAACAGCGCCTTCGGCGTGCGCCGCCAGCGCATCGCCGGCACCGGTGGCTTCTACACCGTAGGCAATACCGACTTCGGCGCGATGTACAGCAACGTCAAGTATGAGTACCTCGACAACACCAAGCTGACGCTGCAAAACGTCGACATCAACCTGGTGCACCACTACACGCCGGCGCTGAACCTGGGTGCGTCATACTTCTACACCACCGGCAAGTACGACACCATCAACACCAATCCGAAGTGGCACCAGATCAACCTGCAGGCGGATTACTTCCTCTCCAAGCGCACCGACGTGGCCATCACCTACAGCTACCAGCTGGCCGCAGGTGACGCCAAGAACGCCACCATCTTCGGCTTCCCCTCTTCCAGCGACAAGAAGCAGGCGGTGCTGATGCTGGGCATGCGGCACGTGTTCTGATCGTTCTCCCCAGGCCTGGCCGCTGGCTCCCTCGGCGGTCGGGCCTACAATACAGGTCTTTTGTCGGTTCCAAGGATAGTCATGTTGAACAAAGCACGTTTCCCGGGCGCACGCGCCGCCCTCGCCACCGTCGGTCTCGGGCTGGCCTTGCTGGGCGGCCCTGCCCACGCGGAAAAACGCACGCTGGTGCTGTCGGCCTACCCGATCTCCCAGCCGCTGTTCAACAAGCTGGTCTATGCCCCCTTCAAGGAAAAATGCGGCTGCGAGATCGTGGTCGAGACCGGCAACAACGCCGACCGCATCGCCAAGCTGGACGCCCGCCGCAACAATCCGGTGGTGGACCTGGTGCTGCTGTCGGACTTCGGCATGCTCGAAGCCGCCCGCAAGGGCTTGGTGCAGCCGCTGGACTACAGCCAGCTGAAGAACTACGGCCAGCTCTATCCCTTCGCCCGCAATCCCATCGGCGGCAACTATGCGGTGGGCTACACCATCTACTCGGTAGGCCTGGTCTACCGCAGCGACAAGACCGCCGCGCCGAAGTCCTGGAAGGACCTCTGGAGCCCGGAACTGAAGGGCCGCATCGCCCTGCCTGATGTGAGCACCACGCAAGGCCCGCTGGCCCTGCAGATGGCCGACCTGGCCTGGGCTGGCAAGGGTGGCGACTACGCCACCGGCATGCAGAAGATCCTGGCCATCAAGAACAATGTCGTGACCTTTACCAAGAACAGCGCGCAATTGTCGTCGCTGTTTGCCCAGGACGAGATCTGGGCTGCGCCGGTGGCGCGCTTCACCTGGGCCCAGCTGATGAAGACCGGCATGCCGCTGAAGTGGGCCATCCCCGCCGAAGGCCAGGCCGCGGGCATGAACGTCATGGGCATCGTCGCCAAGTCGAAGAATGCCGACCTCGCCTACCAGCTGATGGACTTCTGGTTGTCCAGGGAAGTGCAGACGGCGCTGGCCATGGAACTGGTCGACTCCCCCGTCAACACCCAGGTGGTGCTGCCCAAGGACAAGGCCGAATTCAATACCTATGGCGGCGAACACATCGCCTCGCTGAAGTTCGTCAAGCCCGAGGACCTGCTCAAGCATCGCTCGGGCTGGCTGGAGCAATGGAACAAGGGCATCAGCAAGTAACAGCGATAGGCTGACGCCGCCGCGCGACGCCGCTTCCTCGCCGGAGGTGGCGCCGCCTCTTTTTTCGACACCTGTTTGCGCACCATGCTCGCTCAATCCAAAACCCGCCTCGGCCTGATGCTGGTCACGCCGGCGCTGATCTTTACCGTGGCCTGCTTCCTGCTGCCGGTGGCCGCCCTGCTGCTGGACGCCTTCCGCATTGGCGGGCCGGACAGCCTGGACGGCGGCCCGCTGCAATGGAGCCTGGCCCGCTTTGCCGGTTTCTTTGCCGAACCGCTGCACCTGCAGGTGTTGTGGCGCACCCTGCGCATCGCCGCGCTGGTGACGCTGTGCTCCGCCCTGCTCTGTTATCCGGCGGCCCAGGCCATCGTGCGCGTGGCGCCGCGCTGGCGCGGCCTGGTGCTGGGCATGATGATCCTGCCGCTGATGGTCTCGCCGATTGCCCGTACCTATGCCTGGATCGTGCTGTTCGGCCGCAATGGCGCGGTCAATGCCGCGCTGATGCACCTGGGCCTGGCCGACGAACCGCAGCGGCTGCTGTTTTCCGAGATGGCCGTCTTCGTCGGCCTGCTGCAGCTGCTGTTGCCGCTGATG
>JAFAMT010000024.1 GCA_019233085.1 Herbaspirillum sp. | reverse complement strand
TTGACGCACCACAGGCCCGAGAAGGCATCCAGCAGTTCCTTGTCCTGGTGGTCGGTCAGGTAGGCCCCGCGGCCGGACTTGAGGATGATGGGCCCCAGCTCTTCATGCTCGCGGAAACTGGTAACGGGGTGGATCAGGTGGCTGCGGTCGAGGGCAGCCAGGGTCGAGGTGTGCATAGAGGAGGACTCGCTGACGATGGCGTTGAACAAGGATGTCCGCGCAGGCGGTACAACCGGCATGGAGTCAATGCTAGTCCCCGGCGCTCGCAGCAACTGCGCAAGATGCGGGGTCAAAAAAGCATCTTGATGGGTTTTGCGGGCGGTCTTGGCATTTTCTGCGGCGACCTTCCCCGCTGCGTGTGAGCCGTCAGCCGTCAGCCCAGCGCCTGGTTGACGATGGAGAAGAGCTGCATGCCGGCGTCGCGCACCGGTGGCGTGCCATGGCGCATGCGCGTGACATGGTCCACGCAGGTCATGCCGAGCTTGTCGAACCAGGCCGGCAAGCCCGACGAGGCAAAGACGTCGATGCGCACGAAGGAATCCGAATAGGTATTGATCCAGTGCGCGATCAAGCCCTTGGCGCGCTCGGCGTCGGGTGCGACCACCGGACCGATCACGCGGCCGTGGCCGAAGCGGCGCACCAGCGCAAAGCCGAGCATCTCGCCATCCCGGTCCAGGGCCACGCCTTCGGAAATCTCCAGCAGCGCCAGCAACAGCTTGCTGCGATCCATGCCGGTGGCGCGGGCATCGAGTTCCAGCAGGGTAGTCACATCGTTCTTGCCCATCGGGCGCACGCGTTCGCCCGGCGGCAGCGACACCAGCACCGGCTGCGCCGAGGCACCCTGGAACTGGTGCAGTACGTCTTCCTGGATGAAGCCCAGCTGCTTGTACAGCGGCGTGCCGGCCGCCGTGGCATTGACCATGAGGCTGCGGCCATCTACCTGCTCTGCCACGTGCTGCATGAGCCGCCGCCCCAGCCCGCGCCGCTGCAGTTCGGCCTGCACCAGCAGCATGCCGATGACCGCATGGGACTGGCCGAAGGTGGTACAGATCACCGAGCCGACCACGCGCAGCGGCGCCTCAGGTGCCAGGTTCTCCAGCAGGTAGCCTTGCCCCATCTGCAGCAGGAAAGCCCAGTCGTCCAGCCGGTGCGGCCACTTGAACTGCAGCGAGAGGCGATGGCAGGCCCCCAGGTCATCCGGTTCCATGGCCCGCAGCGTCAGCGCCGGCATCGGCGTGGAAGCGGCAGGGGCGGAGGGTGTCGAGGGCGCTGGCATGATGGCTCCTGGTGGGTTCGGTGGATGCGCGGGCGGCCTGGCTTAGAGCTGGCCCTGGCAGACGTACTTGATGTGCAGGTAATCGTCCAGGCCATGGACCGAGCCTTCGCGGCCGTAACCCGATTCCTTCACACCGCCGAAGGGTGCGGCCTCGGCCGCCAGGGCCCCTTCGTTGACGCCGACGATGCCGCTTTCCAGCGCATCGGTGACGCGATGGATGCGGCGCACGTCGTTGGCATAGAAGTATGCGGCCAGGCCGAAGGGCGTGGCATTGGCGGCGGCGATGACTTCCTCCTCGGTGGCAAAGCGCGTCACCGGGGCCACCGGGCCGAAGGTCTCTTCGCTGCTGCACAGCATCTCCGGGCCGACATCGGCCAGTACGGTCGGTGCATAGTAGTTGTCGCTGGCATAGCCCGGGCCCTGCAGGCGCTGGCCGCCGGTGACGATGCGGGCACCGCGTGCCACGGCATCGCGCACGTGCTGGTCGATCTTGGCGATGGCACGGGCATTGATCATGGGACCGATCTGGGCGCCGGGGTCGGTGGCCGGCGCGACCTTCAGGGCCGCCACGCGCGCGCCCAGCTTCTCGACGAAGGCGTCATGCACGGCCTCCTGCACATAGATGCGATTGGGGCAGACGCAGGTCTGGCCACCGTTGCGGAACTTGGCTGCCATCACGCCATCGATGGCCGCATCCAGGTCGGCATCGTCGAAGACGATGAAGGGTGCATTGCCGCCCAGTTCCAGCGAGAGCTTCTTCAGGGTATCGGCCGAATGGCGCGCCAGGTGCTTGCCCACGGCGGTGGAACCGGTAAAGCTGATCTTGCGCACGCGCGCATCGGCCAGCCAGACGTCGACCACTTCGGGCGTGCGCTCACGCGAGGCGGTGATGATATTGATCACACCCGCCGGCACACCCGCTTCCTGGGCCAGCCTGAGCAGCGCCAGCGAGGTCAGCGGCGTATCCTCGGCCGGCTTGCAGACCACGGTGCAGCCAGCCGCCAGGGCCGGGGCGATCTTGCGGGCGATCATCGCCGCCGGGAAGTTCCATGGCGTAATGGCTGCCACCACGCCCACCGGTTCCTTCAGCGCCAGCATGCGGCGACCGCTCACCGGGGCCGGGATGACTTCGCCGTTGATACGTGTGGCTTCCTCGCCGAACCATTCCACGTAGCTGGCCGCATAGGCCACCTCGCCTTTGCCCTCGGCCAGCGGCTTGCCCTGTTCGCGCGAGATCAGTCGGCCCAGGTCGTCCTGGTGGGCCATCAGCAGGTCGTTCCAGCGCTTGAGGATGGCGGCGCGCTGTTTGGCCGGCGTGGCGCGCCAGGCCGGGAAGGCCGCAGCGGCGGCATCGACGGCGGCACGCGCATCGGCGGCGCTGCCGTCAGGCACGCTGGCAAACACCTGGCCGGTGGCCGGATCGCTGACGGCCAGCTCGCGGCCGTCGCTGGCAGCACGCCACTGGGCGCCGATCAGGTGGGCGCCGGGCAAGAGGTCCTGGCGCTGGAGGTCGAGTGAGATCATGGTGGGCAATCGGTAGGAAGACAGTGGGAGGACAGTAAGAACAGCGGACGCCGGCGACGCTCAGGCCAGCTTGTCCTTGAGCTGGTAGTACATGCCGATCACCGGCAAGAACCAGGGCGGGCCGAAATGGCCGGGGATGGCGGGCCACTCGCGTTCACACCAGGGATTGGCACGCTCGTCGCCGGCCATCACCTGCGCCATGCACTGGCCCATGTGCACCGACATCTGGGTGCCATGGCCGCTATAGCCCATGGAGTAGTACAGGCCATCGCGCTGGCCGGCCTGCGGCAGGCGGTCACGGGTCATGTCCACCAGGCCGCCCCAGCAATAGTCCAGGCGGACCTGGCCCAGCTGCGGGAAGGTCTCGTGCAGGCCCTGGCGCAGGATCTCGCCGCTGGCCGCATCCGACTGCGGGCTGGAAATCGCAAAGCGGGCACGTCCGCCGAAGACCAGCCGGTGGTCGGGGGTCATGCGGAAGTAGTGATGGATGTTGGCGACCGTGGTGTAGGTGCGCTGCTGCGCCAGCAGGGCGCGGGCACGCTCGGCGCCCAGCGGTTCGCTGACCACGATGAAGCTGCCGATGGGCACGATGCGGCGGCGCAGCCAGCCGAAGCTGCCATAGGCGCCGTGACGGCTGGCGCCGGTGGCCAGCAGTACCTGCCTGGCCAGCACCGTGCCACGGGAAGTGTGGACCCGATGGGCGTGGGTCTCGCCGATGCGTTCCAGGCGTTTCACCTCGGTCCCGGTATGGATGCCCGCGCCCTGGCGCTCGGCCGCCACCGCCAGACCATAGGCGAAGCGGCCCATGTGCATCTGCGCGCTGCGCTTGTAGAGCAGGCCGCCGTGGAAGCGCTCGCTCTGTACCTCAGCCCGTACCTGGGCGGCATCGAGGATGGCTACGTCGCTGTCCACACCATCAGCGACGAGACGGTCGGCGCTGCGCTGCAGCGCCTCCATCTGGCCGGGGCGGGTGGCCAGCTTGAGCTTGCCATGGCGCAGGAAGTCGCAGGCGATCTGTTCTTCCTCGACCAGGCGCGCCACCGTATCGACGGCGTCGTCATAGGCGTGGTACCAGGCGCGGGCGCGCTCCACGCCGACCTTGGCGGCGACCTCGGCATAGTCCACCGCCAGGCCGTTGTTGACATGGCCGCCATTGCGCCCCGAGGCCTCGGCGGCCACATGCGCTCCGGCTTCCAGCACGACCACGCTGGCACCACGACGCGCCAGCGCCAGCGCGGCCGACAGGCCCGTAAAGCCACCGCCGACGATGGCCACGTCGACCTGGCCCGGCAATTCGCGCGACGGTGAGATGTACAGGGGTGCCGAATCGGTCCAGTAGGATTCCAGCTTCATGGTCAGGGCAGGCAATAAAAAGGGTGAAAGAAATGCCATCGGCCGCGCCGGGGCCGCGCATCGGCACAATGCGCCATGACATCGAGCATACGACCGGGGCGCGGCCGGCGTGGCGCGAACTGCGGCGGCGAGTCGGCATGGCATGCCGTTCTCGCGCCGGGTTTCGGCATTTTGTGTGCCGGCATCGTCCCCATGGCCGTTCTCAGTAGCCGCGCTGGCGGTCGATCAGGCCCAGCAGGGGCAGGCCGGC
>JAFAMT010000194.1 GCA_019233085.1 Herbaspirillum sp. | reverse complement strand
GGTCATCGCGCCACCGGCGGTGATCTTGCCCGGGTCACTGTCCTTGACGCGGGTTTCGGTGACCACGCGGGTGAAGTCGTAACGATTGAAGTCATTGCCCAGCTTGTTGGCCGGATTGCCATTGGCGTCCCGCAGCCACATGTCGTCGGCTTCGTCGTTGATGATGGCGACCTGGCTGTTGTCGTAGCGCGTGCTGGAACCGGAATACTGGAATTCGCGTTTGCTCTCGCGTGAGACTTCCACTACCTCGGTGCTGAAATGTTCATTGGTGTTATTGAGGGTGCGGGCAGCCAGGTTCAGCGATCCCTGGGCTTCGATGCTGGCGCTGTTGTTGTTGACCGTCCCGGCCTGGCCGGTGGCGCGGTTGTTGCTGTCGAGCGCACCGCCGATGGCCATGTCGCCCCCCGCGAAGATCAGTGCGTGTTCGCGGTTGTTGAGGTTTTCTGCACCGATGTCCAGGCGGTCGCGCGCGGCGATCACCGGGGCCGAGGTGACGCCGTTGAGCGTTTCGGCTTCGTTGTCGATGGTGGCGGCGGCAATGGCGACATGGTCGCCGTAGATACGGCCGGTGCCGAGGTTGCGCAGGGCCTGGGTGGTGATGAAGGTGTCCTGGCCATCGATAAGACCGCGATTGATCAACGTATGTGCATCGGTGGCGTTGAGTTGCAGGCGATTGCCCACCAGCGTGCCGGTAGCGCCATTCATGATGGTGCGTGCCTTGAGCTTGAGCAGGCTGGCCGCCTGCATCAGGCCGTCATTGCGCAGGGTGCCGGCACTGTCAAGATCGACGCTGCCATTGCTGCGCACGGTGCCGGTGTTGTTGAAGTCACCGGTCAGGCGAATGCTGGTGGACTGCTGGCTCAGCACCTGGCCATCGCCACTCAGGGCGGCGCTGTCGATGGCGTTGCTGGTGCCGGCGTCGAGCTTGCCACCGGTGTTGGTGATGGCCAGGGTCCGGCCGGGATCGCTGGTGTCGGCATGGCGATCGGCGATCTTCAGGGCGCCACCGGCGGAGATCACGCCGGCACTGTTGTCCAGGCTGCCGCTGCCGGTCAGGGTGGCGCTGTCGCTGGCGAGCATGGTGCCGCGCGTGTTGTCGATGGTGTCGGCGTCCACCGTGAGGCGGCTGGCATGCAGGCCCTGATTGCTTGCCGTGGTATCGGTGTTGGACAGGCGGGCGGCCTTGATGGAGAGTGCCGCGCTGGTTTCGATCAGACCAGCGTCATTACTGACGGCCAGGTTACGCGCGGCCACGGTGGCGTTGCGGTCGTCGATGGTGACACCGCCACTGGCCGAGATGGCGCCGGCCGTATTATCCAGCGTATTCGCTGCGGTGATGCCGATGCTGTCATCGGCGCGCAGCTTGCCACGGCGGTTGTCGATACGGTCGGCGTCGAGACTGACGGTCTTGCCATGCATGCCCTGGGTATCGGCGAGGGTATCGGTGTTGCTGATGCTGGCCGCCTGCACAGTGAGCTTGGTATTGCTGTCGATCTGGCCGCCGGTGTTGCTCAGAGCGAGGGCGCTGCCGTTGATCGACAGCGAGCCATTGGCCGAGATCACGCCGGCGCTGTTGTCCAGGCTGCGTTCGACACGCAGCGTCTGGGTATCGCTGGCCAGCATGGTGCCGCGCTGGTTGTCCACGCTGTCGGCTTGTACGCTGATGTCCTTGCCGTGGATGCCCTGGTCGCTGGCGCCGGTATCCTGGTTGCCGAGGCGGCCCGCCTGCAGGGTGAGCTGGGTGCGGGTCTCGATGAGGCCACGGCTGTTGTCCACTGTGCCGCTGCCCACGCTGATGTCGATATCACTACCCGCCTGCAGCTTGCCGGTGCGGTTGTCCAGCCCGTTGGCGGTGATGCTGGCGCTCTGGGTGGCCTGGATCTTGCCGCTGTTTTCGATATGGCCGGCCGCATTGATGCGTACCTCGCCCGCCGCTGCGCCGATATTGCCAGCGTTGCGCACGCCTACCCCGGCTTCGGTGCCGACCAGGATGATCTTGTTGGCATACATGCCGCCTAGCTGCGCCACGTCGATGGCGAAGGCAGGCGCGCTGTCATCGGCATCCTGTTTCTGGATGAGCTGGTTATCGACATCGACGCGGTTGGCGCCGGTGGTCACACGCAGTTCGCGGCTCCAGATACCGGCGTTGATGCGGGCGGCGCGGGCAATGATGTGGGTGTAGTCGGACTGGCTGGCATCCAGGCCATCGCCCTGCACCGTGACCGTGCCGCGCCGGACCACGAAGCCATCCAGATTGCCGCCATTCATGGTGGCCGTGCCGGTGGTCAGCGTGGTGCGGCTGGCATTGATGAAGCCGCAGCCGTCGCAGGTGATGCCGGAAGGGTTGGCAATGACGACCTGGGCACGGTCACCGGCCACTTCCACGTAACCGCGCAGAAAACTAGGGTTGCTGGAATTGACTTCATTGAGGATCACACGCGCCGTGCCGGTGGCCAGATTGGGGTTGCGCTGCACCCAGCCGCCCAGTTGGGTCTGGACGTCGCTGCGGGCGTTGTTGAGGATGGCGCCGGGCTTGTTGACGTCGAACTGGGTATAGGTGTTGCGCGATACCCCGGCCGCGCTGGGTGTGGTGATGTTGACCTGCGGCAGGCCATTGGCGGTGTTGAGCACCACCGGCTGCTGCGCGCGCGGAGCTGAAGGGTCGGCCACGATCTGCGCCTGGGAGGTCGGGATCAACAGCAGTTCAGCACCGGTCAGCAGCAATACGGCAAAGGCCAGCGGGTGCAGACGGGCCAATGGCAGGTGTGCCGCGCTGCTGGTGAGCGCAAGGCCGCGTCCTGCAGCGCCACCACGACTACGAGCCAGTTCGCACACCGCCATGAGCAGACCACGGGTCTTGTTGAAGATGAGGCGATAACAACGCTTGTTCATGGCACAAACCAGGCTAGAGGATGAAGGGGGGAGGCGAAGGCGGGGCGGCGGGCGCAGACCTGTCATTCATGCAGATTTCCTGCCTGATGTCGGGAGGATTTCGTCACGGCAATCGGCAGTCAGCGAGGCAATATACGATGCAGGGAGATGAAGAAGAGGATGGCGGAAGTAAAAATTCAGTGCCGCAAAAGTACTGCCACATGCTGCAAAACCACCCAGCCCTGGTGGTTGGAAAAAGGAGACACTGTGCGTCGCACCATGTTCAGGCAATACGGTCATCGCACAGCCGGCGCAGCTCGCGCTACCATCGCAAGCAGACAACAAAAAATGACGGAGACTGCCATGCCCCCAGATAGCGATATCCTGCAACGACACGACCAGCAGGGCCTCACCACCCTGACCCTGAACCGGCCACTGCAATTCAATGCCCTCTCCGAGGCCATGCTGGCGGCCTTGCAGGTGCAGTTGGATGAACTGGCCCGCGACGACGCGCTGCGCTGCGTGATCCTGGCGGCCCAGGGCCGCGCCTTCTGCGCCGGGCACGACCTCCGGGAAATGCGCGCCAGCCCGGACCCTGCCTATTACCAATCCCTCTTCCAGCGCTGCAGCAGGCTGATGCAATCCTTGCGGGCGCTGCCGGTGCCGGTCATTGCCCGCGTCCAGGGCCTGGCCACGGCGGCCGGCTGCCAGCTGGTGGGCAGTTGCGACCTGGCGATCGCCTCGGCCGATGCGCGCTTTGCGGTCTCTGGCATCAATGTCGGCCTCTTCTGTGCCACGCCGGCGGTGGCGCTCACGCGCAATATCCCCATCAAGCGCGCCTTTGAAATGCTGGTCACCGGCAAGTTCATCGATGCACAGAGCGCCGCCGACTGGGGCCTGATCAACCAGGTGGTGCCGGCCGAAGCACTGGACGAGGCCGTCGCGGCCATGGCGCGCGAGATCTGCAGCAAACCCAATGTCTCCATCCGTCACGGCAAGGCCATGCTCTACCGCCAGCTGCAGATGGCCTTGCCCGAGGCTTACGATCTGGCGGCACAGGTGATGGCCTGCAACATCATGGAGGAGGAGGCGATGGAAGGCATCGATGCCTTCCTCGAAAAACGCCCGCCCCGCTGGTCCCACTACTCCTAGGACGGCAGGATTTTTACGCGCCGTTGACGGCGCTCCCCCAAAGTTTTACCAGGATTAAACGCCCGTTTGCCTAAGCTGGATGCTCCTCAACCTGTGGAGCATCCAGCATGAACCGCCGTACCCAAGAAGAACAGAACAACGCAACCCAATATGGCCCGCTGGGCCGTCGCCGCCTGCGCCACGCACAGCTGGCCGGCATGGCCACGCTGGCCGCCGCCGGCGCCCTGCTGGCCATCGCCGTGGTGGCCCCGGCCCAGGCACAGGAGGCAGCACCGGCTCCGGCCACCACGGATGCTTCCGCCCTGCACCTCACCGGCAACGTCGGCGTCGTCAGCCAGTACATCTTCCGCGGCACCACCCAGACCAACGAGAAGCCGGCCCTGCAAGGCGGCTTCGATCTGAACCATGACAACGGACTCTATGCCGGTGTCTGGCTCTCCAACATCAGCTGGATCTCCGACACCAACCCGGCCGCCTCGGCCAGCCTGGAAGCCGATATCTACGGCGGCTGGAAACCGGCTTTCACTGACTGGCTCAACGGCGATATCGGCGTGCTGCACTATGCCTATCCGGGCAGCTATCCGGATGGCATGACCAAGCCCGATACCACTGAGGTCTACCTCGGTCTGGATGCCAAGTGGATCGCCTTCAAGTATTCCTACAGCACCGGCAATACCTTCGGCAACGCCGGCACCAGCGGCAGTACCTATGCCGACCTGAGCCTGACCCACGAGCTCTTCGCCGGCCTCACCGGTATTGCCCACCTCGGTCGCCAGCACTACACCGGTCCTAGCGCCTCGGTGCTGTCCTATACCGACTGGAAGCTGGGTCTCACCCGCGACTTCTCCGGCTATGTGGTCGGGCTGGCCTACACCGGCAGCAATGCCTCCGACGCCGGTTATACGATTCGCGGCAAGAACATCGGACGCAGCCAGGCAGTGCTGTCACTGAACAAGACTTTCTGACGCTCCCGCCAAGGGAACATGGACATCAAGGAGGACCATCATCATGCGTAGCCGACTTCACTGGAAACGTGGGCAGGAGCGCCTGCATCCTCTCTGTCCGCGCCATCTGTTCCTGCGCACCGCGCAACGGCGTCGCTACCGCCTGGTGCTGGTGGCGGCGCTGCTCTTCCTGGTCTGCGCCAGCCTGGCGCCGTTGACGCAGGCGGTCGTGCCTTACCGTTCTGCCGAAGACTACGGGCCGCCCCAGCAGGCGCTGCAGCATCGCGCCGATTGCCGGCGCCAGGTGGCCCAGGCCTTCAATGGCAATATCGAGAGCGAGGATTTCGTCGCCCGCAGCGACCGTCAGTATTTCCGCTATGTGGTGCGCAAGGACTTGCGCGAGGTGCTCTTCATCTGCGACGCCAGCAATGGCGAGATACGACGGCAGATCGATATCTGGGGGGATCTTTAGGTTCATTTCCCGACAGTGAGATCGCGGACGACGCTGGACAAGCGGCGGGGCTGACGGCAAGATGCGCCATCCCCATCGCCTCTTGAACCGCGCATGCAAGCCGACTACGCCACCATCCTGCAATGGATCTATCTCTTCAACTCCCTGGCCCTGGCCCAGCTGGCCTTGCGGCAACTGGGCCGGCGCCGCAAGGCGCGCCAGCTGGAGCAGCGCTTCCGCGCCGCGCAGACGGCCGATTGGATGGGCAGCACGCCTGAATCCCTCAGCAAGCAACTGGGCGCGCCGCATGCACAGGAGCAGCTGGAAGACGGCGCCACCCTGCATCGCTGGCGTGGCGAACGCCACTGGCTGGAGGCGGTCTATCGCGACGGACATTGTGCCGGCATGACCGTGTCCGACCACCTGGAAGAGAGCTTCCCCACCCTCAACACCTATTTCAACTGCGCCGTGCTGGCGGCATTGGCCTGTGCATGGAAGCTCTCCGGCAACAACGCCGCCGAGGCCGTCTCGATGGCCAGCGCCGCCAGGCAGTATCTGCAGAACTTCGTGATGTTGCTGGCCGGGGCCGGTCTGCTGTCCTTCATCCTGAAACGCCATCGCCTGCTGCTCAACCTGGGCTGCATGGCCATGGTGGCGCTGAGCCTGCCCTTGCTGGACTGGCCCTGATCCCGTTCAGGGCGCGCTGCTGGCGACACCCTCCGCCACCACCTCGGCGACCCGGTAACCCACGCCGATCTCGGTGAGGATGTGTACCGGCTGGGCCGCATCGCGTTCCAGCTTCTGGCGCAGCCTTTGCATGTAGATGCGCAGGTAGTGCCCATCCTCCGCATGCGAAGGCCCCCAGCCGGCCACCAGCAATTGCCGGTGCGTGATGACGCGTCCAGCGTCGCGCAGCAGGGTGGCCAGCAAGCGGTATTCGATCTGCGTCAGGTGCACGGCCTGGCCATTGCGGCTGACGCTGCGCGCCGGCAGGTCCACCAGCACCTCGCCCAGCCGGTAACGGCCGCTGGATTGCCCGGCGCCGGCGGCGCGCGCGTGGCGGCGCAGCTGCGCACGCATGCGTGCCAGCAGTTCGGGCATGCCAAAGGGCTTGACCAGGTAGTCATCGGCGCCGGCATCGAGCGCCTCGACCTTCTCGGATTCTTGCGTGCGCGCCGACAGGATCACGATGGGCACGCTGCTCCAGCTGCGGATTTCGGTGATGACCTGCTTGCCATCGCCGTCCGGCAAGCCGAGGTCGAGGATGATCAGGTCCGGCTTGCGGGTGCCGGCTTCGGTGACGCCCTCGCGGGCGGTCTTGGCTTCGTGGACGATGAAGCCCTCTTGCTCCAGCGCGCTCCTGACCAGCTTGCGGATATGCGGGTCGTCCTCGATGAAGACGATGTTGCCGGCGTGTTCTTGCATGATGTTTCCTTATTCCTCGGGCAGGGCCGGTTGCGTTTCCACCGGCAGCGTGAAGCAGACCGTGGCGCCCTGCCCGGCCTCCTGCGGCGCGATCCAGATCCTGCCCTGGTGCGCCTCGATGATGGCGCGGCAGATC
>JAFAMT010000414.1 GCA_019233085.1 Herbaspirillum sp. | reverse complement strand
TGCAGGGCCGAACGGGTCACCTTGGCCGGGTCCAGCACGCCCAGTTCCACCAGGTCACCGTAGGTGCCGTTGGAGGCGTTGTAGCCGAAGTTGCCCGAACCTTCCAGGACCTTGTTCACCACCACCGACGGCTCGTCGCCGGCGTTGAAGACGATCTGGCGCAGCGGCTCTTCGATGGCGCGCAGCACGATCTTGATACCGGCTTCCTGGTCGGGGTTGTCACCCTTCAGGTCCTTGACGTTGGCGCGAGCGCGCAGCAGGGCCACGCCACCGCCAGGCACGACGCCTTCTTCAACAGCAGCGCGGGTAGCGTGCAGGGCGTCTTCGACGCGGGCCTTCTTTTCCTTCATTTCGACTTCGGTGGCAGCGCCGACCTTGATCAGTGCAACACCGCCGGCCAGCTTGGCCACGCGCTCTTGCAGCTTTTCGCGGTCGTAGTCGGAGGTTGCTTCGCCGATCTGGGTGCGGATCATGGCCACACGTGCCTCGATGCCGGTGGCTTCGCCAGCGCCGTCGATGATGGTGGTGTTTTCCTTGCCGATTTCAACGCGCTTGGCTTGGCCCAGTTCAGCCAGGGTTGCCTTTTCCAGGGTCAGGCCGACTTCTTCGGCGATCACTTGGCCGCCGGTCAGGATGGCGATGTCTTCCAGCATGGCCTTGCGGCGGTCGCCGAAGCCAGGAGCCTTGACGGCAGCGGTCTTCAGGATGCCACGGATGTTGTTGACCACCAGGGTAGCCAGGGCTTCGCCTTCGACGTCTTCAGCCACGATCAGCAGCGGACGGCCAGCCTTGGCGACTTGTTCCAGCACCGGCAGCAGGTCACGGATGTTGGAGATCTTCTTGTCGAACAGCAGGATGAAGGGATTGTCCAGGGCGACGATCTGCTTCTCTTGGTTGTTGATGAAGTACGGCGACAGGTAGCCGCGGTCGAATTGCATACCTTCGACGATGTCCAGTTCGTTTTCCAGCGACTTGCCGTCTTCGACGGTGATCACGCCTTCCTTGCCGACCTTTTCCATGGCCTTGGCGATGATGTCGCCGATGTCCGCGTCGGAGTTGGCCGAGATCGAACCGACCTGGGCGATTTCCTTGGAGGTGGTGGTGGGCTTGGCCAGGTTCTTCACTTCGCCGACGATGGCGGTGACAGCCTTGTCGATACCGCGCTTCAGGTCGGTCGGGTTGAAGCCGGCGGCGACGTACTTGAAGCCTTCGCGCACGATGGCTTGTGCCAGCACGGTTGCGGTGGTGGTACCGTCACCGGCGTTGTCGGAGGTCTTGGAAGCGACTTCCTTGACCAGCTGGGCACCCATGTTTTCCAGCTTGTCCTTCAGTTCGATTTCCTTGGCGACGGAAACACCGTCCTTGGTCACGGTCGGGGCGCCGAAGCTGCGCTCCAGAACCACGTTACGACCCTTGGGGCCCAGGGTGACCTTGACTGCGTTGGCCAGGATGTTGACGCCGTTGACGACCTTGGCACGTGCCTCATCGCCGAAAATAACTTGCTTTGCTGCCATGTTGGATTCTCCAGAATTCGGTTCAGTTCATGTCGCCGGGCTCAGAAGTGAGCATGCCGGCGGGTATCTTGCTGCCGATGGCCTGCTATATCGGTGAAGATATGCTCAGGCCGGATGTCGAATTACTTCTCGACAACGGCGAACAGGTCTTCTTCGCGCATGACCAGCAGTTCCTGGCCATCGATCTTCACGGCTTGGCCGGAGTACTTGCCGAACAGGACGCGGTCGCCGACCTTCACGGCCAGTTGACGGACCTTGCCATCTTCCAAGATCTTGCCGTTGCCGACGGCCAGGACTTCGCCCTGGTCCGGCTTTTCGGTCGCTGCGTCAGGCAGGACGATACCGGAAGCGGTCTTGGTTTCCTGGTCGAGGCGCTTGACGATTACGCGATCGTGCAAAGGACGAAGATTCATGAGAACTCCTTCAATTTCAATAAGTTAGCGTTGATTGCGGCGAAGCCTGCAACGGGTTTTCTTCCAAATGCAGCAAACCGCACCGCAAGAAAAAGGGGGCTGTCAGGCGGGCTGTTAGCACTCTGCCGTGACGAGTGCTAAGTATAGGGATGGGTTGGGGAATTTTCAAGACGTGAATTTGTGTCCGGTAACAAGCCGGCAGAGAAGTAGCTGCGAATCAGTTGGTCATACACGGAAATGTCGCTTCGGCTCCGCGCGATCAACTGGGCGCCTGCGACCGCTGCAAAAATAGCCTCGGCCCGGCTGGCGCATTGCTTGTCCGGTATCGCGGCCTGGTCAACGAGCATGCGCTGGAGCCAGGCGATATTGATCTCGGCGAATTTCCGCACTTCACTTCTGATCGCCTCGGGAAGATCATCGGTTTCGGCAGCCAGGAAACTGCACAGGCAGATGCGATTGTCGCGGTCGAGCGCGTGACGGAAGGTGTCGGGATACCTGCGCAGGCATTCCAGCGGAGAAGCGGACGTTTCCTCTATCGTCCGCAGCACCGCTTCGGCATCTTCCCAGTAGCGTCTGGCAACTGCAGCGCCAAGATCTGCCTTGCTTGCGAAATGATGATAGACGCTGGCCGCCTTGATACCTACGGCACTGGCCAAATCCCGGACATTGAGCCCATTGTAGCCATGCGCTTGAGCAATTCTCGTGGCTTCCACAAGGATCCTTTCCTTTGAATTGACTCCTGCTTCGTTTTTCACTGTGGCTCCTGAATAGAAAGGCGTTGACATGGTGGAGTATAACGCACTATCGTTAACCTATCTAACGTTAGGTAGGCTTCGATAAGTCTTTTTCCTCTTCATTTCTCTTCATTCATTTATCCCAGGAGCATGCAATGACATCCACCCCCACACACATTGACCCGAACAGCCCTCCCGCCATGACGGTCTACGACTTCCCCATCGGTCCTTACCCGACGCGCGTTCGCATCGCTATCGCAGAGAAGGGGCTGCAAGAGAAGATCCGGTTCCAGATGGTCGATCTGTACAAGGGGGAGCACAAGAAGCCGGAATTCATCGAGCAAAAGAATTACTCGGGCACGCTACCGGTTCTGGAACTGGCAGATGGCACGCTCATTGCCGAATGCACAGCCATCACGCAATATCTCGACACCCTGGACGGTTCGCCCAGCCTCACGGGCAATACGCCTCTGGAGCAGGGATTGATCCACATGATGAGCAAGCGGGTGGAGATCGAGGTGCTGGACGCCATCAGCGTCTATTTTCACCATGGCACGCCAGGCCTAGGGCCGCTGGTGGAGCTGTATCAGAATCCGGAGTGGGGATTCCGTCAACGTGACAAGGCGATCCGGGGGATGCATTACTTTGACAAGCTGCTACAGCGACAAGCCTATGTGGCGGGAGACAATTTTTCGATGGCCGATATCACCCTCATCGGCGGTCTTGTCTTTGCCGCGATCGTCAAGCTGGAAATTCCCGCAGAGTGCAGGGCGCTTCTTTCCTGGTACGAAAGAGTGAAACAGCGGGACAGCGTGGCTAGTCAGCCGGCGTTTGCCGGCTAGGAAGACGTTCCGGCTGTCCAGAGGGGCGTTTGGCCTACGACGAGAACGGTATGGTTCCTTGAGCAGGTGTTGCCCCCAAGCACCATAGATGCCTGCCAAACTCAAAAAGTGAACAATGTCGCCTTTTCCTGGCGAAAATCACGATCTTCCTGGGCAAACCGGGGCTTCTGAATCCGCAAGCGGGCGCCCTGGCGGATGAAGCCAAGCATGAGGTCATATAGCGTCCCTTGGGCAGCATGGCTGCCTTCGCAAGGCAATGGATGGCAGGGCAAACGGAGAGGGGGAGTGCTGCGACAGATCAAGCTCTGGTGGCCGTGAAGACTGACAGACACTCACATGCCGCGTCGGAAAACCTTACACGCCAGCAGGGTTGTTGCGGATGAATTTTCTAACTGACTGATTTTGTGGAAGTAATTTATCTGGCATAGCGATTGCTTATATTGGCAATCGGATAATAATTCTGACCAGCATCATTTCACTCCAACAATTAATTCAATTGATATAGGTTCGCCATGAGCAAATTCACCGCCACTCATCGCCCCATTTTCCAACGCCTGCGTGCGCTGTCCATCTCGACGCTGGCTGTAGCAGTCCTTGGCCTGGCCAGTGCCGCATCGGCCTCTGCCACGCCGGTCAACCTGGTGACCAACGGTAACTTCGATGCCAACAACGTCGGCAATGGCTGGTCCAGTTTCGCCAACGGCTCGGTCCCCGGCTGGACCAATACCCGCAACAACGATGGCATTGAAATCGACCATAGCGCCATCTTAGGCGGCGCAGCCTACACCGGCACCACCCAAAGCGCCGAACTCAACGGTGGCACCTGGGACACCATCTCGCAGACCATCACCGGCCTCACCGTGGGCCAAACCTATGTCCTGTCGTGGGCCTATGGCCAGCGTCCGGGCTCGGGCCGCCAACAGGCCGACATCACCTTTGGCGGTAATCTGGTGACCAGCAACTTCAGCAGCGGCGGCGCCGACTTCCTGACCTGGACCTTCAACACCTTCAACGTCGTCGCCACCAGCACCACCGAAGTCCTTTCCTTCGCTGCCGTCGCCGGCCTGGGCAACCCGTCCGTGGGCAATGAAATCACCGCCGTCTCGCTGACCGCCAGCGACGTGCCGGAACCGGCCAGCCTGCTGCTGCTGAGCACGGGCCTGCTGGGCCTGGGTTTCGCGCGCCGCAAGAAGGCCTGATGTCATCTGCGCCGCTGCCCTGGCAGCGGCGCAGATACGGCGAACGCACTCACCCTGCAGGCGGTATGCTGCAGGGTGTTTTCATTTGGGGCACATATCGATGGAGGTGGGGCACGGGCGGGACGCTGCCCTGGTTGAAACTCCCCGCCAGTGTCAGGCGCCAAAGCCTAGCGCACGCGAGAATGCCTGCGCACCTTGCCTGATGATTTCGCCATTCTTCTTCAGTGCGGTCTTCGACACACGGCTGGCCGGTGCCGACATGGACAGCGAGGCGACCACCGTGCCGGTCGAATCCCGTACCGGCGCCGCCACCGATACCATCTCGGGGCTCACTTCCGCCTCCGACATGGACAGACCGGCATCGAGGATCTTTTGTAGTTCCTTCTTCAGCTCGCCGCGCCTGGTGATGGTGCGATCGGTGAGCTTCTTCAGGTCGTGCTTGAGGAATTCATCCTGGAAGTCCTGCGGTGCATGGGCCAGCAACAACTTGCCCGATGCGCCCACGCCCAGGGGACGATGATTGCCCAACTGGTTATGTACGCGCAGGGCGTGTGGCGCATCCCACCAGGCCACGCAGACGGTCTCGTTGCCTTCGCGCACACGCACCAGCACGCTCTCGTTGCATTGCGCTCCCAGCGCCGGCAACAATTCGTTGGCGATCTGCACCAGGCTCAGCTGGTTCTGCGCGGCCGCACCCAGTGCCAGTGCGCGCGAGCCCAATGCATAGGTGGCCAGCGGCATTTCCCGGCGTACCAGGCCGCATTCTTCCAGCGTGCTCAGCAGTCGAAAGGCGCGTGCCTTGGTGTTGCCCGAGCGCTTTGCCAATTCGGTGACGCCATGGCCACCTTCTTCGGCAACCAGAAAAAGAAGTTCGATGGCCTTGGCGACGGCATCAACCGTATATGTCATGACTGTTCCTGAATGTCGTGGGGCACGCGCGCCAGGCGCGGCGCGGTGATGTCGATTGCCTACTATACAATATATCGTACAGTGAAACGACGATGCATTTCCGTTGGGATGCTCATGCAAAACGGCCCGCGTACGGGCCGTGCTCTGATGCTTGCCTCGGCAATCAGATGAGCGGGACTAGAACTTGTGGCGCATACCCACGGCCAGGAAGCTGACGCGATTGTCCGCGCCCGGTGCGCCGGTGCCCACGCCCGGGTTGTACATATCGGCGGCGCCCTGGGTGCCGACCGTCGTGTACAGGGTGGTACGGCGTGAGAGGAAATACTGGATACCGGCGATCAGTTCGGTCAGCTTGCCGTTGCTGCTGGCGCCAACGAAATGGTAGCTCGCCTGGATCAGGCTGCCGGTCAACAGGATGTTGGGCGTGAGCTGGTAGTCCAGGCCGACGTCCAGGATGTCGGCCTTGTCATTGTTGCTGCCGCCGGCGGTGAAGGGGCTGCTGCCAGGCGTGGCATTGAAGCTGGCGGCGAATGCCGGACCACTGCCGGCGGCCGTGCCAGCACCCACCAGGGGTTGGCGCACCTGCGAATAAGTACCGCGCAGCGTCAGGTCGCCCGCCATATAGTGCGATCCAAGGATCCATGTACGCACGCAGGTCTGACCGGCGCGGGTGGCGTTGCCCGCCAGTGTCGTGCTGCAACCGGCTCCGCTGCTGGCGCCCTGGTCGCTGCTGGCGACGCTGGCGCTTCCCAGCTTGGATTGCCAATAGCCCACGCCGATGCCAAACGCACCATGGTCATAGTTGGCGCCGAAACCGAGCGACTGGCCCGTCGAGACCGAGCCGGCGGCCTCGCCGAAGCCATAGGAGGCATTGGCACGGAAACCCGAGAACGTTGGCGTACTGTAGTAGACCATGTTGTTGGCGCGATTGCCGCCGATGCGATCCAGGTTGTTGGCGTGGATGGCAGTGATGAAGGGCGCAAACGGCGTCACGCTGGAATAGGGTTCGGCGATTTCATCCGTGAAATCCTTGCGACGGCCCAGATGCAGCACGCCGAAATGCTCACCACTCAGGCCGACCACCGAGCGGCGCCCGAAGAGCGCGCCGCCTTGCAGCGCGGCGCCGGTGTCGGTGGCAAATCCGTTCTCCAGGCCGAATTCGGCAAACAGGCCGCCTCCCAGATCTTCCTTGCCCCGAAATCCGATGCGGGATGCCTGCAGGCCACCGGAAATGACCTGTGCCGAGTTCCCGGTCTGTCGTCCGTTGCCGGTGGCGACCTTGGTGCTATCGACCACGGCCGAATCGATGATGCCGTAGATGCTGACGCTGTCCTCGGCGTGCGCCCATGCGGACATGATGGCCAGCACTGATGCTGCGATGCTTGTCTTTCTCATCTCTCTCCCTTTTATTGTGGTGGTGGTATCGGGCAATCTCGCCGTGGATATCCTTCTGCTGTATCAACAAATGAAACAACTACTTGTTGAGTGAAACGATGATAGGTGGCGGAAAAAAACACTGTCAAACAAAAGTTTTATCCAGGGAGCCGCTGTTTTATCCAATAAAACATTTGTTGCCACGATGCCGCATTGGCCCGATCTTCTTCGCCTGCCCATGGACGGGGATTGACAGCATTGCGCGGCGTGAGATTAAATATTGATACGTTGTTTCATCTAACAAAACATCGGCGAAGCCAGTTGCAATGACGGATCCGTCGCGTACAGGGAGGCAGTTTCTTTGATGGCAAATTCAACCCGGGTAGAGCCGGTGGTCGTGACCCCGCCCAGTTCGGCGCCTTTGCCGATCCTTTTCGATTCTCCGCATAGCGGATTCGAGCTTCCGGAAGACTTTGGCCACAGTGCACCGATGGAAGCCTTGCTGAGCTCGCGTGACGCCTTCGTGGACGAGCTCTGGAGCGGGGTGGTGCAACGTGGCGCGGTCCTGATTGCCGCGACCTTTCCGCGCTGCTACATCGACCCCAACCGGGCCGAGACCGACATCGACCAGGACCTGCTGGCCGAACCCTGGCCGGGAGAACTCCGGCCGGAGAAATATTCGCGCGCAGGCATGGGGCTGATCCGCCGCCTGGCCTTGCCAGGTGTGCCGATGTACCAGCGCAAGCTGTCGGTGGCGGAGGTGCAACATCGCATCGATGCCTACTACCGGCCTTACCGTGCAGCATTGAAGGCTCAGGCCGATGCTGCGTGCCGTAGATTCGGCGCGGTCTGGCACGTGGACTGCCACTCGATGAAGTCGCGCGGCAACGAGATGAATACCGACAGTGGCCAGGCGCGTCCGGACGTGGTGGTCAGCGACCGCCTGGGAAGCAGCGCCGATCCCGCCTTCACCCGTTGGGTTAGCGAGGAATTGCGCCGCCTGGGCCTGTCCGTGCAGGTCAATCATCCCTACCAGGGCGGGGACCTATTGAACGCCATCAGTGCGCCAGCCCAGCGCAGGCACAGCATCCAGATCGAACTCAATCGTGCGCTCTACATGGACGAGAGGACGATTTCCAGGAGTCCCGGCTTCGCCGCGCTCAAGTCCAAGCTGGATGCCTTCGCCGACGGGCTCGCCGACTATGTCCGTGGCCAGCTGTAGTCCATGAGCTACCTGGTCGATTCCGTCGACAGTGCCATGCGCCTGCTGAACTGCATCGCCGAGCATCCCGGGCTGGGCGTGACCGAACTGGCCAATCGCCTGGCACTGAACAAGTCACGTACCTATCGCATGGTGCGGACCCTGCAGCATCACCAGCTGGTGGTGCTCGATCCGCGCAACGCCACTTATGTCCTGGGGCCGCAGGCTGCGTTCCTGGGCGGCGCGGCTTCGCGCCAGACGCCGATCACGCAGGCCATTGCGCAGATCAGTGCCAGCGACTCTGGCAGATAATGAAACCAAACACATCGATGACAAAAAAGACGGACGAGGAGAACCAGACCATGCACAGAGGAGACAGCCCGCAAGCCACGGCCGAGGCGGCGCACCACGACACCCGGGAGCAACGCCCGAAGAAGATGCTGCATCCCATCCTGGTGATGATTTGCGTCCTGCTGGCGGCACTGGCGGTGACTTACCTGGTGGATGCGGGGACATTCGAGCGCCAGGGCAAGCTGGTCGTTCCCGGGACCTACCAGGTGGTCCCCAAGCAAGCCTCCCTGGGCGCGCTGTTTGCACCGGTGGTCGTCAAGCGCGACACCGAACAGGCGCAGCCCGCCAGCCTGGTATCGCTGTTTGTCGCAATCCCTGGTGGCCTGGTCAAGAATGCCCCGCTGATCGTGATGGTGATGTTCGTCGGCGGCATGTTCGGCGTGATGAAGCGTACCGGCGTGATCGACGCCGGTATCGATCACCTGCTGCGAGCCACCAGTGGCAACATCTACATCGTCGCTCCGGTGCTCATGCTGCTGTTGGGCCTGGGCAGCACGCTGCTGGGATTTGCCTCGGAATACATTGTCATCATCCCGCTGGTCATGGTGCTCACGCAGCGCCTGCAATTGTCCAACCTGGTGGCGGTGGCCATCGTGACGGTCTCTTCCAAGATCGGTTACCTGGCCTCGGTCACCAATCCCCTGTCGCTGGGTGTGGCCCAGCCTATCGCGGGAGTGCCGCTGTTCAGTGGCATTTCATTGCGGGCCGCCATCTTCATCCTCTTCTCGGTGCTGGGCATCCTGCACCTGATGCTGCACGTACGTCGTTCTGGTTACCGGGTGGCGGCAGCGCGCCAGCGCGTCAGCGAGAACGTCCACGCCGGTAGCATCAGCATCCCCCAGCGCGCCACACTGGCAGTGCTGGCCGGGGCCACGGTGATGCTCATCGTGGGTACGCGCGAACCGCACTGGCATCATCAGGAGCTGGCTGCGTTCTACGTGTTCGTCAGTCTGGTCATCGCGGTGGTGGGGAGACTGCCTTCCAGGGAAGCCGCCGATGCATTCATCGATGGCATGAAGTCCATGGTGCTGGCGGCCTTGATGATCGGCCTGGCCGCCTCGGTGGAGCTGATCCTCGGCAACAGCCTGGTGCTCGATACCGTGATCCATTTCTTTACCAACCTGGTACATGGACATGCCCCGGCGCTGGTGGCCAACGGCCTCATGGTGGTGGAGATGGGTCTGGATATCTTCATCCCCTCGGCTTCCGGCAAGGCGGCGGTGAGCATGCCCATCATCGGCCCGATTGCGCATCTCTCCGGCGTCAGCGCACAAACTGCGGTGCTGGCTTTCCTGCTGGGCGGCGGACTGACCAACCTGGTGACGCCGACCTCGGGAATCCTGCTGGCCTACCTGGCCACCGCCCGGGTGGGCTTCATGGAATGGTTGCGCTTCATCCTGCCCCTGTTCCTGCTGTTGCTGCTGCTGGGAGCGGGGACCATGTGCCTGGCCGTCTACACCGGCTACTAGCGTGGTGCCGCCTAAGCCAGGGCCGGTCGCTGGACGATCTCGCCCAGCTCCAGCGGCCTGCTGAACAGCCAGCCCTGGGCGTGGATCTCGGAGGCGATCTCGCGCACGCTTTGCAACTGGCTCTCGGTCTCGATGCCCTCGATGACCACTTGCAGTTCCAGCTCGTGGGCCAGGCGCAGCAGGTTGGGGACGATCGAGCGCAACGGCGAGACGGTGCTCAGGGCGCTGGTGAAGAGGCGATCGATCTTGATGCCATCGAACTGCGCATAGGACAGGTGCGACAGGTTGGCGCTGCCGGTGCCGAAGTCGTCGATCCACAGGGCGAAGCCGGCCTGCTTGAGCATCTCGACATGCTGGGTGAAGACGGGTGAGCGGATCTCGGCGCGCTCTGTCACTTCCAGGTGCAGCTGCCAGCGCAGTTCCGGGATATCGGCCGTGATCTGCATGGCAAAGGCGATGAAGTCCGGATCCTCGATATCGGCCACTTCCGTATTGATGGCCAACATCAGTGCGCCATCGCCTTGCAGGGTGGCGCGCATCTCGCCGATGGCCCGTTCCAGTACTGCCTTGGTCAAGGCGCTGCTCAGCCCATGCTGCAGCGCCAGCGGCACGAACACTTCGGGGCCGATCTCGGAACTGTGATCAGGCCGCCAGCGCGCCAGCGCTTCATATCCCTTGAGCGTGAGATCGGTCACGCACACGATGGGCTGGTACAGCAGCACGATTTCGCCATCGAGGATGGCATTGCGCAGCTTCTCGACCACGCCCTGCTTGCGCCGGTGTCGCAGCCACAGCAGGCAGGCCAGCGTGCCGGCCAGCAAGCCCGCCGCCAGCACCCCCAGGAATGCCCCTGGATAGGCCAGCGGCAGCCAGTGCAGGCGTGCCGACGCCTGCGCGCACAGGCCCATGTCGGAACTGCATTGCAGGACGCGGAATTCGGGCAGCAACCGGATCGCACCCGCAGGGTTGTAGCGCAGGCTTTCGCGCTCGGCATAGACGTAGCTCTGGTCGCGGTTGGTGATGCGCAGGGCCACGTCCTGGTAGAAGCGATTGAGCTCGAAGGTGCTTGGCGAGGCGATCGCCAGGCTATGCCCGAAAGCCACCATGTTGCTCAGGTAGTGGGTCTTGAGGATGTCCTGCTGGCTCCACACCAGGTAGTCGCGGTACCGGTAATGCGGCACCGGCAGGCGCGAATGGACGTCCAGGCGGCCCCATAGCGCGGTGCACAGGACCACGCCCTGGTCCACCCGGCCCATGTCGGCCACGAAGCTGTTGGCATAGGCGATATGGCGCAAGAGGCCCAGGTCGGCATCGGAGCAGGAGTCAAAGGGACTGGCCTCGGCGCGCTTGAGGGCATCGACCGTGGCGCGACCGGCATCTTCGGCCCGCTGCAGCGCTTGCGTCGAGGAGGCGTCGATATGGCCGATCTCGGCCATGCCCAGCACGAGTTGCGCCATGACCGCCAGGCCGAGCATGGTACAGCCCCCCCACAGGAGGAGTTTCCACAAGGCACGGCGACGGAACGCGTTTTGGGTCATCGATCGAAAACGAAATGATTATTTTCGACCGCAAGCTTAATTTAAAACACCGCACCGTCTTTTGTTTTTTTTGCAATTCGTTGCGGTATTGATAATGACGGCAGTGATGAGCCGTGAAAGCCCATCAACAAGATGTCTCTTGGAACTATTTCCACCTGTTTTGGGCTGTTTTGGCTTGTTTTTGGGTGGTTTCGGGATTGTTTCCCGCTGCACACGACGAAGCTCGCCTGTGCGCGGCGGGCGCAGTGGATCAGCTGCGGGTGGCGATGGCCGGATAGGGGCCGAAGCCCTCCGGCCAGGGCGTGAGGATCTCGTAGCCGCGCGCGGTCACCACGACCATGTGTTCCCACTGCGCCGACAGCGAGCCGTCGGCGGTGATCACGGTCCAGCCATCGTCGAGCTGGCGGGTGTGGCGCTTGCCGGCATTGAGCATGGGCTCGATGGTGAAGATCATGCCTTCCTTCAGCGGCAGGCCGGCGCCGCGCTGGCCGTAGTGCAGCACCTGCGGTTCGTCGTGATAGGTGGTGCCGATGCCGTGGCCGCAGTATTCGCGCACCACCGAAAAACCGTCGCGCTGCGCCACCGTCTGGATGGCGTGGCCGACATCGCCCAGGGTGGCGCCGGGGCGTACCGCCAGGATGCCGGCACACATGGCTTCATAGGTCGTCTCGACCAGCTTGCGGGCCGGAGCAGCGGGTTGGCCGACGTAGTACATGCGGCTGCAATCGCCGTACCAGCCATCCTTGATGACTGCCACGTCGATGTTGATGATGTCGCCATCCTTGAGCACCTGGGCGCCGGGGATGCCGTGGCAGATCACCTCGTTGACGGAACTGCAGATGGTCTTGGGAAAGCCGTGGTAGCCGACGTTGGCCGGCTTGGCTTTTTGCACCTTGACGATATGGTCGTGGCAGATGCGGTCCAGTTCATCGGTGCTCACGCCGGCCCTGACGTGCTCGGTGATGACGTGCAGCACTTCGGCCGCGAGTTGCCCGGCGTGGCGCGCCTGGGCGATTTCTGCGGCGTTGCGCAGCTTAACTTTTCTCATGCTGGTCTGATCTCGGTTTGCCGCAGGGTATGCGGCGGTCGTTCGGTCGCCTATTTTATCCGTCCCGGCGCTTGCCCGCCGCTGCCTTTTTCTTTTGCTGTTGGTCCTGTTGGCCCTGTTTGTGCTGTTTGCACTTCTATGTAGAATCGATGATTCAACGCCGATCCATCAATTACAGAGATAAATCAATCGCCTCATGGAACTGACATGGAACTGAGACAGCTGCGCCAATTCGTCGCCCTGGCCGAGGAAAAGAGTTTTACCCGCGCGGCCTCGCGCTGCCACATCGTGCAATCGGCGCTGTCGTCCTCGATCCGCCTGCTGGAGGAAGAACTGGCCGCGCCGCTGTTCGTGCGCACCACGCGCCGGGTCGAGCTGACCGCCGCCGGCGAAGCCTTCCTCGATAGCGCCCGGCGCGCCCTGGGTGCGTTGGAGCAGGGCGCCACCGATGTCGCCGATGTCAATGCCATGCGCCGTGGCCGCCTGTCCATCGGTACGGTGCAGAGCCTGCCGTCCTTCGTGGACCTGCCGGCCTTACTGGCGCGCTTCCATCGGCGCCATCCGGCCGTGGAGGTCAGGCTGTGCCAGGGCGCTGCCGGCGAGCTCAATGAAAAGGTCGCCTCGCGCCAGCTGGACATGGCCATCCTGCCCGTGGAAGAAAGCAGCGAGGGCTTGCACAGCGAGATCATCGCCTGCGAGGAGCTGGTGCTGGCCTGCCATGCCACGCACCGCCTGGCCAAGTCCAGGTCGGTGACGCTGGAACAATTGGCCGATGAGGAATTTGTCGATTTCGAAGCTGGCCTGGGTACCCGTGTGCTGGTCGATCGCGGCTTTGCCGAAGCCGGCCTGCGCCGTCGCCTGGCCTTCGAGGTCAGCGACCTGGTCACCCTGCTGGACCTGGTGGCCCATGGCCTGGGCGTGGCGCTGTTGCCGCGTGACGTGGTGCGTGGCCGGCGTGGCAAGCTGGTCAGCGTCAACCTGCGCGGCGTCGAATTGTGCTGGGAGCTCGTGGTCACGCACAAGGCTGCCGGCCGCAATGGCACGGCGGTGCTCGATGCGGCGCCGGCGGCCTTCCTGGAGTTGCTGATGGAGCAGGCGCGCGAAGAAGGACGCGCCTGAACCCTTCCGCACCGGCAGCAGACACGATCCCCTCTTCCTCCCGGAGTCATCTTCCATCATGAACCTGTCCACCAGGACCCTGATAGCACTATGCGGCGCCTTCATCATCGCCGCGCCAATGGCGGCGCTGGCCATTGTCAAGCCACTGCGCGTGGCGGTGCCGGCATGGATGCCGCAGATCACCTGCGTGTCCGAGCACCTCTGTCTGGACGATCTGGCGCGTCGTCAGGAGGCCGAGACCCTTTACCAGCATGCCGGGCAGATTGCCACTGACGCGGTCGGCCCGTTCCGGCATGCGCCGCGCCTGGTGTTCTGCAGCACCCGCGCCTGCGCCGATACCTTCGGCCTGGGCCAGCGCGCGGCGATGGCAGCGGGCTCGCTCGGACTGGCGGTGGCGCCGCGCGGCTGGGTCGATTTCTATGTCGCCCATGAAATGATCCATCATCGGCAGGCCGAGCAATGGGGCAACCTGGCCATGCTGACCCGGCCCTCATGGCTGGTCGAAGGGATGGCCTATTCCCTCAGCGGTGATCCGCGTCGTCCCCTGCCGGGACAGCTCGAAGCCTGGCGGGCCGGGTTCGAACGCTGGCGCGCGCAGACCCAGGGCAGCGATCTGTGGACGGCGGCACAGGCCGTCAGATGAGCCGGGTGGTCGTGACGATGGCCTCCGGGTGGCACCGTTCGGAAGCAAAAATCCCTATCATCTGAAGATCGCCCTTCCCGGTTCCGCCTTCGGGGAGCCAGTGCAATACTTGCCCCCGATCACGGCCGGCCTGGCCCAACGTTCCCTTGCGACCCCTGCGAGCACCATGGATATCAGATACGTACAGAGTTTTGTCGCCGTGCTGGAATGCGGATCCATCGCCAAGGCGGCGCGCCAGCTGGACCTCACCTCGGCAGCCGTGGCCGCGCGCATCCGCTCGCTGGAAGAGTTGCTGGGTGTGCCGCTGCTGCGGCGTTCGGGGCGCTTCGTGCGGCCCACCGCAGAGGGCCTGCGCATCCTCGAAAACGCCCACCTCGTGCTGCGCTCGGTGCGCGACCTGCAGGCGGTGGCGCAGCACGTCGATGGCCAGACCGGTGAGCTACGGCTGGGCGTGTTCGTCTCGGCCATGACCTGTATCCTACCGCCGGTGCTGCAGCGGATCTATTCGCGCTATCCCGAGCTGGCCATCTTCGCCGAGCCGGGCAGCTCCATCAATTTGTGCCACAAGGTCGCCTCGGGCGAGCTGGACGCGGCCATCGTGGTGGAGCCGCAGTTCGCCATCCCCAAGACCTGCGAATGGCACCTGCTGCGCAGCGAACCGCTGGTGGTGGTAGCACCGCGCAAGATGAAGCAGCGGCAGGCCCATGAGCTGCTGCAGAACGAGCCCTTCATCCGCTACAGCCGCTCCGTGTCGGGCGGCCAGCTGGCCGACCGTTACCTGTGGGACCATGGCATCCATCCGCGCCAGCGACTGGAAATCGATGGCTTGCTGGCCATCGTCGAACTGGTCGCCGCCGGTATCGGCGTCTCCCTCATTCCCGACTGGTCATCGATGTGGTCGCCCAGCCTGCCGGTGGCCTGCATCCCGCTGCCGGGTGAAGCGCCGGTGCGCAAGATCGGCCTGATCGCGGCACGGCATGCGCCGTCGGCCGCATTGAGCAAGGCACTCGCGGGCGAGATTGCCGATGTCTTGCGCAACCTCGGACCCCGATAACCGGGTGCGGCATAAACCGGGGCGACCGGAACAAAATATTTTTATCATTTGAAATCAGGTGCAGGCGCTTTTTCGGGCCGGCCGCAAATGGAATACTCACGCCACCTGATGTCGGACCAATGGCCGGCATGAGCGCGGAGTGGCCATCTGCGTGCCTGTTCTTTTCCCGTGTTCATCGTCTCCTTCCCGCATCGAAGTCTCGCGGCCCGCAACGGGCCCTGGCCACAAAGACCATAACGATACGAACCAAAGGAAGAGACGGAACCACCCATGACGACCCACTCCACCATCGCGGGGGCGCAGCACCAGGCCAACCTCGCGGACTTGACCTTCCGGCGCGCCGCCTGGCGTTTCATGCCGCTGCTGTTCATCTGCTACGTGGTCGCCTACCTGGACCGCGTCAATGTCGGTTTCGCCAAGTTGCAGATGCTCAATGACCTGCAGTTGAGCGAGGCCGTCTACGGCTTCGGTGCCGGCCTTTTCTTCGTCGGCTACTTCCTCTTCGAGGTCCCCAGCAACCTGCTGCTGCACCGCGTGGGCGCGCGCCGCTGGATTGCGCGCATCATGGTGACCTGGGCGCTGCTGTCCATGGCCACCGCATGGGTGAGCACACCGGTTGGCTTCTATGCGGTACGCTTCCTGCTGGGCATTGCCGAGGCCGGCTTCTTTCCCGGCATGATCCTGTACCTGACCTACTGGTTCCCGGCGCATCGCCGTGGCCGCATGACGGCTATCCTCATGGCCGGTAACCCAGTCTCAGGCATCGTCGGCGGACCGCTCTCGGGCCTGATCATGCAGAGCTGTGCCGGCATGCTGGGTCTGGCCGGCTGGCAATGGCTGTTCATCCTGGAGGCGCTGCCGGCGATCCTCCTTGGGGTGGTCGTTTATGTCCACCTCGACGACCGCGTCGACGACGCGAAGTGGCTCAGCGAGGAGCAAAAGAACGTGATCGCCCATGAAATCGGCAAGGATAGCCAGGCCCGCACCCACAGCACACTGGGATCGGTGTTCGTCTCGGGACGAGTGTGGCTGCTGTGCCTGATTCTCTTCGGCATCATCATGGGCTCCTACGCCATCGGTTTCTGGCAGCCGACCATCATCCGCAGTGCCGGCGTGCAGAGTCCCTTTGTGGTCGGCCTGCTGACCATCATTCCCTATGCCAGCGCGCTGGTTTGCATGCAGTGGGTCGGGCGCAGCGCCGATCTGCACCGCGAGCGACGCTGGCACATTGCTGTCCCGGCCCTGGTGGCGGCAGCGGGTTTCTGCCTGTGCGCGCTCTCTGCGGGGCAACTGCTGCCCTCGATGATCGGCCTGACCCTGGCCGCCACCGGTGTGATTTGTGCACTGCCGATGTTCTGGGCGTTGCCCACGGCCTTCCTGGGCGGCACCGCTGCCGCTGCTGGTATTGCGCTGATCAACTCGGCCGGCAACCTGGCCGGCTTCGTCAGCCCGACCTTGATCGGCTGGCTCAAGACCCATACCCACGCCATGTCGGCGGGGCTATTTCTGGTCGCCGCATCGCTGGTACTGGCCAGCTTGCTGATCGTGCTCTTCATCCCGGCCCGCGTGGTCAATCGCTAGATGTCCTCTCCTACCCAACCCTGTGAAGCGTGATGCCATGACTGACAATTCCAACTCATCCAAGAAAGCCCCCGCCGGTATGCAGCGCGGCCTGACCTCCTATGGCGACCAGGGCTTTTCGCTGTTCCTGCGCAAGGCCTTCATCAAGGGCGCCGGCTATACCGACCAGGCGCTGGACCGGCCGGTCATCGGCATCATCAATACCGGCAGCGCCTACAATCCCTGCCACGGCAACATGCCTCAGCTCATCGAGGCGGTCAAGCGCGGGGTCATGCTGGCCGGCGGCTTGCCGATGGATTTCCCGACGATCTCCATCCACGAGAGTTTCTCCTCGCCGACCTCCATGTACCTGCGCAACCTGATGTCCATGGACACCGAGGAAATGATCCGCGCCCAGCCCATGGATGCGGTGGTCCTGATCGGTGGCTGCGACAAGACCGTGCCGGCCCAGCTCATGGGCGCGGCTTCGGCCGGCCTGCCGGCCATCCAGCTGATCACCGGCTCCATGCTGACCGGCTCGCATCGCTCCGAGCGCGTGGGCGCCTGCACCGATTGCCGGCGCTACTGGGCCAAGTACCGCGCCAGCGAGATCGATGATGAGGAAGTGGCCGACGTCAACAACCAGTTGGTCGCCAGCGTTGGCACCTGCTCGGTCATGGGCACGGCCAGCACCATGGCCTGTCTGTCCGAGGCACTGGGCATGACGGTGCCGGGTGGCGCCTCGCCACCAGCGGTGACCGCCGACCGTATCCGCATCGCCGAGCAGACCGGCCAGCGCGCGGTGCAGATGGCCATCGACGGCCTCACCATCGACAAGATCCTGACCGAGGACGCTTTCCACAACGCCATGCGCGTGCTGCTGGCCATCGGCGGCTCCACCAATGCCATCGTCCACCTGGCGGCCATCGCCGGTCGCCTGGGCATGACCATCGACCTGGCCCGGCTCGATGAGATGGGGCGCGACACCCCGGTGCTGCTCGATCTCAAGCCCTCCGGCCAGCACTACATGGAAGACTTCCACGCCGCCGGCGGCATGGCCACCCTGTTGCGCGAACTCAAGCCGCTCCTGAAGCTCGATGCGCTCACCGTCACCGGCCGCACGCTGGGCCAGGAGATCGAGGCCGCCGGCCCCGGCTTCGCCCAGGAGGTCGTCAGGACGGTCGCCAATCCGATCTATCCACAGGGCGGCATCGCGGTGTTGCAGGGCAACCTGGCGCCGGGCGGGGCCATCATCAAGCAATCCGCCGCCGACCCCAGGCTGATGGAGCACGAGGGACGTGCCGTGGTCTTCGAGGGCATCGAGGACCTGGTCACGCGCATCGACGACGAAGCCCTCGATGTCAGTGCCGACGATGTGCTGGTGTTGAAGAATATCGGCCCGTTGGGCGCACCGGGGATGCCCGAGGCGGGTTACATCCCTATCCCGCGCAAGCTGGCCCGCGCCGGGGTGAAGGACATGGTGCGCATCTCGGACGGGCGCATGAGCGGCACCGCCTTCGGCACCATCGTCTTGCACGTGACACCGGAGTCGGCCATCGGTGGCCCGCTGGCCTACATCCGATCGGGTGACCGGGTGCGCCTGAGTGTGAGCCGGCGCGAGATCAGCGTATTGGTGCCGGATGGAGAACTGGCGCGGCGCGCACAGGAAACGCCGATCGTGCGGCCCAGCGCCGAGCGCGGCTATCGCAAGCTGTTCCTGGAGAACGTGACCCAGGCCGACCAGGGCGTGGATTTCGAGTTCCTGCGCAGTGCCAGCCTGCAGCGCAAGCGCGACGGCGCCTGATCCCGGCTATTGCCGCGCGGCCTCAGTCCCGGAACAGGGCGTCTTCGGCACTGAAGACCTCCTGCAGGAAGTCGACCACCGCCCGGATCGGCAGGTCGTTGCGATCCTGGCGGCGGATCAGCAGGCAGATCTCCCGCGCTGGCGGGGCGACAAGCTGGGGGCATAGCCGCAGGCGCGGCACGGTGCGGCCCAGATAGTGGGGGAGCAAGGCCAGGCCCGCACCGGCTTGCGCGGCGATGGCCTGGGCCGCCTGGTTGTCGGCGCGAAACGCTACCCGCGCCCGCGCAAAATGGCGCGCCATCCAGGCTGCCTCAGGCAGATAGGCATTGGCTTCGTCGAAGCCGACCAGTACCGGGTCCTGGCCGGCGGCCACCTGCCGGCACAAGGCCGCGGTGCCATAGAAGCCGTAGGCCATCTGGCCCAGGGTCTTGGCAATGAAGTCACCATCCTGCGGTCGTCCCAGGCGTACGGCGATGTCGGTGACATGGCGCTCCAGGCTGACCGCACGCAGGTCGGTGGCCAGGTCGATATCCAGTCCGGGATGTTGCACCGGCAGCCTGGCCAGCCGGCCGATCAGGAAGCCTTGCGCCAGTGCCGGTGGTGCATTGACCCTGACCAGTCCGCGTACCGTCCCTTGGGCGGCGTCCCGTCCCAGGGTCTGCACGGCAGCTTCCATGTCACTGGCCGCCGCCAGGGCCTGCCGGCCGGCTGCCGTGAGGACATAGCCATCCGGCCGCCGCTCGACCAGCTTTTCTCCCAGCGTGGCTTCCAGCGCATGCAGCCGGCGCGAGATCGTCGAGTGATTCACCGACAGCGCCCTCGAGGCCGCCGAGAGACTGCCGTAGCGTCCCAGGGCAAGGAAGACGCGGATATCCTGCCAATCCGGTTCTGTGCGTTTTTTATCAGCCATTGATCGACAATAGCGGATTTTCACGCGGTCCGCTTGCTTCTACTCTGCACTGGTTCGTTCAACCAGCGCACAGCGCATTCATCAGAGAAGGAAGCATCATGAGTCAAGAACGCAAAGTCGCCATCGTAACCGGCGCATCGCAGGGCCTGGGCGAGGGCATCGTCCAGGCCTTCCTG
>JAFAMT010000138.1 GCA_019233085.1 Herbaspirillum sp. | reverse complement strand
GGCTGTTACAAAATTATCGTGAACTTTCGAAAAGTCATCCTGCCGAACCGCACAGGTTTCTTCTCTGGCAAGGCCTGGTGACATCGTGTCGCCGCTGTCCGAGATCATCGAAACCTGTCGGCGTTGCGACGCGCCGCTGGACTCCTGGACCCGCCCAGAAGGTCCTTCGGAGGGCAGGGCAAGGACGCTTGCCTGTGCTCATCCGATCCATGCGCGCCGCTGTTTTCGTGCTTCCCGTTTTGCACGCTTGTTTATCTGCTTATTTACCCGCTCATTAGGCGGCTTACCTGCCCGCTCAAGGCATTATCAATTTCAGGAGATCCCATGCTTCGCTCAGAATCCCTCTTCGGCAAACGCGAAACCAGCTCGACCAATTCCCCGTTCAGCAATGCGGGCAGCAGTGTTTCTTCTACATCTACAGGTGGCAATGTGACCAGCGTCAACAAACCGGCCCAATATCCCTCTTCCGTTTCCAGCAGCACCCCGGTGGCCGCCGAGGAGAGCGGTAGCAAGCTCACCGTCGGTCCCAACATCAAGGTCAAGGGCGAGATCGAGGACTGCGACACCCTGGTGGTGGAGGGGCGCGTGCAGGCCACCATCAACTGCCGTGTGGTGCAGATTGCCGAGCGCGGCGCGTTCAAGGGGGCGGCAGAGATCGACCTGGCCGAGATCCGTGGCGAGTTCGACGGTGACCTGACGGTGCGCCAGAAGCTGGTGATCTATTCCAGCGGCAAGGTCACCGGCAAGATCCGTTATGGCAAGCTGGTCATCGAGGAAGGGGGTCAACTGTCCGGCGACCTGCAGGTCGGTGGTGGTCACGAGCAGAAGGATCTGCTGCAGAAGACCGCCTGAGGCGGGCCGGGCGCCGCGGGGCCGGGTGTCGGTCTCGCGGTGGCCGGGTGATGTTTCCTGGGTGAAATGCTCCGGTGGTTCGTGTGTGTTTGGGTGGGAAGTTCGTGGATTCTGTTGTCATCCTGAGCTGATTTGCGCGGTTCGTTGCCGGATTGGCTGATCTGGGCAGGCAAAGGCGACGGTGGATTTGTCCGCATGGCCGGGCCGTGCGACAATAGCGCCTTTCGTCCTTTTGCGCCGGCCGGCCTGGCTGGCCGATGGTAGCGCCCTGCTGGCGTTGCCGGTTGGGGCGCCGGCCAATCTCAGTTCAGTATCTCAGTTCATTCTCATGGCTCACCCGGAATATATCCTTACCTTGTCCTGCCTGGACCAGCGTGGCATCGTGCATCGCGTCTCGGGCTTCCTGGCCGATCATGGCTGCAACATCATTGATTCGGCGCAGTTTGGCGACGGCCAGTCCAAGCTTTTCTTCATGCGCGTGCATTTCTCGGCGGAGGATGCCTCGGTGTCGGACGCTGACCTGCGCGCGTCCTTCGGCGTGCTGGGTGAGGCCTTGCAGATGAACTGGCAGCTGCATGATGCGGGCAAGAAGCCGCGTGTGATGCTGATGGTGTCCAAGATCGGGCATTGCCTGAACGACTTGCTGTTCCGCTACAAGAGCGGTCTGCTGCCGGTGGAGATCCCGGCGATCGTGTCCAACCATACGGACTTCTACCAGCTGGCGGCGAGCTACAACATTCCTTTCCATCATCTGCCGCTGGCCACTGGCGCATCGGCTGAGGTCAAGCGGGCCCAGGAACAGCGCATCATGGAAATCGTCGATGCCAACCAGATCGATCTGGTGGTGCTGGCGCGTTACATGCAGATCCTGTCGCCGGAGATGTGCGAGGCCTTGCGTGGTCGCGCCATCAATATCCACCATTCCTTCCTGCCTAGCTTCAAGGGCGCCAAGCCTTACTATCAGGCGCATGATCGCGGGGTGAAGCTGATCGGGGCGACTGCGCACTTTGTTACCGGTGACCTGGATGAAGGTCCTATCATCGAACAGGGTGTGGAGCGGGTGGATCATTCCATGGGGCCTGATACCTTGACTGCTATCGGGCGTGATATCGAGTGTGTCGTTCTTGCGCGTGCCGTGAAGTGGTTTACCGAGCATCGGATCTTGCTTAATGGGCATAAGACTGTGATCTTTAACTGATCAGGGTTTTTGTTATTTTTGGGGACGCCGTCTGGTTTGGGCTGGGCGGCGTTTTGTTTTTTTGTCTTTTTGGTTTTTGGTTTTTGGGTAGTCTGCACGGAATGCTTGTGTACGCTCTAGCTTAATACTTATCTTTCTTCGGTCGGGACGGAGCGCCGGGGGCGGCCCGGCAGCCGCTCACTTTTCTTGTCTCGCCAAGAAAAGTAAGCAAAAGAAGGCGACCGCTGCTGCCTCCGCCCTCCTTCGGAGGGTTCCCGCGTCAGCGCTTACCAAGACGGGGAAAATAGATTCGCTTCGCTCAAACTATTTTCCTGATCCGTCTTGGTAAGCACTGACGCGGCGGGGCAGAAGCGGACAGGCAACCGGCTCGCCTTCGGCTTTGCCCAGCCTCCGACTCGCCTGCGGCTTTGCGTGGGCTCGCCTGCGGCATTGGTTTTTCTTCGATCCACCGGATGAGGGAGATTTTTATTTTTCTAAATTATTTTCCGTCCGTTCGGACTGAGTAGTCGCGCAGCGACGTATCGAAGGCGAAGAAAGGCCACCCGAAGCCGGAGGCGAGTAAGAGATTGGGCAAAGCCGAAGGCGAGCCGGACGGGCGGTCCGCTTCTGACCTGCCGCGTTGCTGCCTACCGAGACGGATCAGGAAAATAGTTTGAGCGAAGCGAATCTATTTTCCCCGTCTTGGTAGGCAGCAACGCGGGGACCCTCCGAAGGAGGGCGGAGGCAGCAGCGGTCGCCTTCTTTTGCTTACTTTTCTTGGCGAGACAAGAAAAGTGAGCGGCTGCCGGGCCGCCCCCGGCGCTCCGTTCCGACCGGAGAAAGATAGGAATTAAGCTAGAGCGTACACAAGCATTCCGTGCAAACGACCCAGGAAGCCAGCCCCAACAGCAAAGCCAAACAAGACCAAAGAAAGCAGCAAGAAAGCAGCAAGAAAGCAGCAAGAAAGCAGTCAATCAGGAAGCAGCAGGAAACTGCTCCCGCATGACCCGCTTGTTGAGCTTACCCACGCTAGTACGCGCCAGTTCAGTAACGAAACGCACCTGATCAGGCACCCCATAGCGAGAAATCTGCCCAGAGTTAGCCGCCGCCATCACATGCTGCCGAATATCCTCCTCCGTCACACCTGAGGCGGATGCATCCTTCTTGAGCACCACCAGCGCCAAGGGCCGCTCCCCCCATTTACCATCCTGGATCCCGATGACAGCGGTCTCAGCCACGGCAGGATGGCGCGCGATGATGTCCTCGATCTGCAGCGAGGAGACCCATTCGCCCCCGGTCTTGATGACATCCTTGATACGGTCGGTCACTTGCAGATAGCCCTTGGCATCGATATGCCCGATATCCTGGGTATGCAGCCAGCCACCGCGCCACAGGTCTTCGGAGGCCTCGGGCTGGTGCAGGTAGCCCTGGGTCAGCCAGGGCGCGCGCACCACCACTTCGCCAGTGCTGTGGCCGTCACGGGGGCAGTCGTTCATGTCGCCGTCGACCGTGCGGATCGCCACCAGCGGTACGGGTCGTCCGGTCTTGACGCGGATGGCGGCTTCGTTCTCGCCCCCCAGCTCCTCGGTGGGCACTTGCGCCAGCGTCAAGATCGGGCAAGTCTCCGACATCCCATAGCCGGTGAAGACATCAATGCCGCGCTCGCGCGCAGCACGGGCCAGGCTGCTTGTCATGGCCGAGCCGCCGATGATCATCTTCCAGCCCGACAGGTCGACCTCGCGCGCCATCTCGCAATTGAGCACCATCTGCAGGATGGTCGGCACGCAATGCGAGAAGCTTACCTTCTCGCGCTGGATCAGCTTGCAGATGGTGTCGGGCACATAGCGCCCCGGATAGACCTGCTTGACCCCCGCCATCGTCGCCACATAGGGCAGGCCCCAGGCGTGGACGTGGAACATCGGTGTCAGCGGCATATACACGTCATCCCGGTGCAGGCGCCCCTGCTGCGGCGCCAGCGCCAGGCCGGCGGTGGTGCCCAGGGTGTGCAGCACCAGTTGCCGGTGGCTGAAGTAGACCCCCTTGGGCAGGCCGGTCGTGCCGGTGGTGTAGAAGGTGGTGGCGCGGGCGTTCTCGTCGAAGTCGGGGAAGTCGTAGGCGGCTTCGGCCTTGGAGAGCAATTCCTCGTATTCACCGGCAAAGCCCGGGCCTTTCGGGCAGGGCGTGCCGTCGTCGGTGAGCACCACGCAGCGCGTGAGCGTGTTGAGCTCGCCACGGATCTGCTTCAACACCGGCATGAAGTCCGAATTGACCAGCAGCACGTCGGCCTGCGCGTGGTTGAGCGTGTAGGCGATCTGCTCCGGCGAGAGCCGCACGTTCACCGTCTGCAGCACGCAACCCATCATCGGGACGGCAAAGAAACACTCCAGGTAACGGTGGCTGTCCCAATCCATCACGGCCACCGTGTTGCCGGCCTGCAGGCCCATTTCCTTGAGTACATTGGCCAGGCGCTGTACGCGCCGGTAGAACTCGACGTAACTGTGGCGACGCTCGCCAAAGACGATTTCCTGTTCCGGCGCGGTGGCCAGTGCACTGTGCAGCAATTGCTTGATCAGCAGCGGATATCCATAGGCGGAGGGCGTCTGGCTGATGGGTTGGGGCATACCGGGTCTCCTCTGTGGCGGCGGGGCCGTCCGTTGTTCGAATGAAGCACGATGATACCGCCAAGTGCCAACAAGGATGGTCGCCGGGATGACGAAATTTACATGTGGCAATTCGTCGCACCCGGCGTATCGACCTCAGTCACTCGCTTGATCGCATGTGCTTTTCATGCGGCCAACAGAGAAGGATGGGTTGGTTGGAATGAGCTCAGTGATGACCTTGATGCCCCCCGTGCGCCCCCGGCTTGACGACATCCAGGTCGGCCTTGCCGCCGCCACTGTCCGGAGCATGTACCGCTGCCGGGGCGGTGGCGTCGCCACCTTGCCATTCGCGCGCCACCGTGCCGGCCGGGGCCCGGTACCAGCCGGGGTCGCGGTAGTCGTCGCGGGCCAGTTGCCGGCGTACCTTGACGGTGCTGAACATGCCACCCATCTCGATGGCGCCATAGGGGCCGCGCCCGGTCATCATCGGCAGCGTGTTCGCGGGCAGGGGCATTTCCATCTCGCCCATGGTGCCGCCGGTCTGGCCCATGGCCATGTAGTCGGGGATGAGCCGGGCGATCTTGCCGGCCACCCTGGACTGGTCCACGCCGATCATGGTGGGCAGGTCATGGCCCATGGCATTCATGGTGTGGTGGGCCTTGTGACAGTGCAGCGCCCAGTCGCCTTCCTCGGTGGCGTCGAACTCGATGGCGCGCATCTGGCCCACCGCGATGTCGGTGGTGACCTCCGGCCAGCGCGCCGCGGGTGGCACCCAGCCACCGTCGGTACCGGTGACGGCGAATTCGTGGCCGTGCAGGTGCAGCGGGTGGTTGGTCATGGTCAGGTTGCCCACGCGGATGCGCACCCGGTCGTTCTGGCGCACTACCAGCGGATCGATGCCGGGGAAGGCACGGCTGTTCCAGGTCCAGAGATTGAAGTCCAGCATGGTGCTGACCTTGGGCGTGGCCGCGCCGGGGGCGATGTCGTAGGCGTTCATCAGGAACACGAAATCGCGATCCACGCGCATGACGCCGGGGTCCCGGGGGTGGGTCACCCAGAAGCCCATCATGCCCATGGCCATCTGCACCATCTCGTCGGCATGGGGGTGGTACATGAAGGTACCGGCGCGCCGTGCCGTGAATTCGTAGACATAGGTCTTGCCCGGCGGGATGGCCGGCTGGGTCAGGCCGGAGACGCCGTCCATGCCATTGGGCAGGCGCTGGCCGTGCCAGTGGACCGAGGTGGCTTCGGGCAGCTTGTTGGTGACGAAGATGCGCACCCGGTCGCCCTCCACCACTTCGATGGTGGGGCCGGGGCTCTGGCCGTTGTAGCCCCACAGGTTGGCCTTCATGCCGGGGGCGATCTCACGTACCACCGGTTCGGCCACGAGGTGGAATTCCTTGACGCCGTTCTTCATGCGCCAGGGCAGGCTCCAGCCGTTGAGCGTGACCACGGGCTGGTAGGGCCGGCCCTGCGCGGGCTGCAGCGGTGGCTGGGTGGCGGCGCTGGCTTGCAGCGGGGCTTCGGGCAGGGCGGCGGCGCCCACGCGGCTGACGGCGCCGGCGGAGACGGCCAGGGCCGCGCCTTGCAGGAAGGCGCGGCGGCGGGTATCGGGGGCATTCATGGTTGGGTTCCTTGTGTGGGGCGGCCGCCCAGGGCCTGTTGCAGGCCGGCGTCGGCGATCCAGAAGTCGCGCTGGGCATCGATGGCGGCGGTGACGGTGGCGGCCTGTTCGCGGGCGTCGGCCAGCAGGGTGAAGACGCTGATCAACATGCCGTTGTAGCGCAGCAGGTTTTCTTCGGCGATGCGCTGGCGCAGCGGCAGCAGTTCATCGCGGTACTGGCGCGCCAGCACGAAGGCATCCTGGCGCTCGCGCCAGGCCTGGCGTGCCTGCGCGCGCGCATCCAGCACGGCAGCGGCGAGCTTGTGGGCGCCTTGCAGGTAGATCGCCTCGGCCTTGGCCACGCGGGCCTGGCCCCAATCGAAGAGCGGGATCTCCAGCGAGATCTGGTAACCGATCTCGGGCGGCTTGCCGCTTTCGGAGGTGCGCAGCGCGCCCAGGTCCAGCACATTGATGAAGCGGGTGGCGCGGGTCAGGCCCAGTGAGGCTTGCAGGCCATCCAGTTCGGTGCGGGCGGCCTGCACATCCAGCCGTTGCTGCAGTGCCTGCTGTTCGATGTCGCCAGCCGCCTCCAGTTTGGCTGGCAGCTCGGGAAGGCGTTCAGGCAGGGTGAAGCCGGGGGCCATGCCGAGCAGGCGGGCCAGGGCTTCCTGGTCTTGGGTGGCCAGCCGGCGGGCCTGCTGCAGATCGGTGCGGGCCTGGCCGTAGAAGAACTGTTCGCGGGCGGCATCGAGTGCGCTGATGTTGCCGCGCTGGGCCATCTGCGTGGCCAGCTCGTGGGCGGCCTCGGCGGCATCGGCTACCTGTTGCCGGTAGAGCAGTCCTTGTTGTGCCGCTACGGCCTTGTAGTAGGCCTGCCGGGTCTGTGCCGCCGTGGCCAGTACGCGGGCGGCCAGCGCCAGGCGCACCTGTTCGAAGCGGCGCGCCTCGATGCGCGCGGCGGCGGGCAGCGTGAGCAGGCGCATCAGGCCCAGCGACAGGCTGCGTTCGATCTTGATGTCGTCACCGGCATGGGTGCGGGCAAACGAAAAACCGGGGTTGGGCAGGCGACCGGCCTGTACCAGGTCGGCCTCGGCCACGCCCAGTTCGGCGAAGGCGGCTTGCAGGTCGGGGTTGTTGATCAGGGCGATCTGCACGGCGCTGTCTGCATCAGCCAGGCGCGCGGCCTGTTGGCCATCGGCTTGCAGCAGTCGGGCCACGCGATCGCGACTGGCCTGGTCTTGTTCGGGCGTGCGGTTCCAGGCCGGAACCTGGCCCAGGCGCTGCCGGCTCGACTGCTCGACCTGGCCAAAACCGGCATCGGGCGTGAGCTGTGCGCAGCCGGCCAGCAGCGCACAGGCGGCCGCTGTCGCGGCAACGCCGCGCAGGGGACGTAATACGTGGGGGATCATGGCATCCTCGTCTGATGATGAACGTCGTCTGCCGCGCTCCGATGAAAGGGCGCTGCAGTTCAGGCGCACGCGGGCGTGCGGTGTCGTCGATCAGGCCAGGGCAGGCGGGCGGTCGGGGTTTTCCGGCAGGAAGCCGACGAAGCCTGTGGTCGGCTGCACGAGGTATTCGCGCGAGGGAAGCTCAGGTGCCGGCAGGGTCGCCAGCGCCAGGGGGAGGATGGCGCCCACCGTGCAGGCGGCGCAGAAACTGCAGGTGAGGTTGGCGCGATGCTGGTCGTGATGGATGGAGCCGCCGTCATCGCCAGCGGCCACCGATATCGAGGCCGCCTCGTGATGAACATGATGGGCGTGCGCCTCGGCGCTCATCCCATGCTTCATGGGGACCATGGTGTCCATGCGATGCTGCAGCACGGGCGGCATCTGCGCCATGGCAGGCGCGCAGGCCTGCAGCACGGCGGCGAAACCCTGGACGGGAATCGCCAACGCCAGCAGCCAGAGCAGGAGGATTTTTGCGCGCAGCATCATGGGCGCCAGTATAGACCGGCTGCTTGCCCGCGATCAACCCGCCTGCGGGCCGCTGCGCTGCGGCAGGCCGCGCACCAGGCGCAAGCCGTTGAAGACCACGATCAGGCTGGCCCCCATGTCGGCAAAGACCGCCATCCACAGCGAACTCATCCCCGCCAGCGCCAGAGCCAGGAACACCACCTTGATGCCCAGCGCGATGCTGATGTTCTGCGTCAGTACCGCATGGGCGCGGCGACTGAGGCGGATGAAGTCGGGGATCTTGCGCAGGTCGTCATCCATCAGGGCCACATCGGCTGTTTCCAGCGCGGTATCCGTGCCAGCCGCGCCCATGGCGAAGCCGGTGCCGGCGCGGGCCAGTGCAGGGGCGTCGTTGATACCGTCGCCCACCATGCCCACGCCCTGTTCGCCGTGGCGCCGGGCCAGGTCTTCGATGGCGGCCAGCTTGTCATCGGGCAGCTGGTCGCCACGCGCATCGGCGATGCCGGTCTGGGCGGCAATCGCCTGGGCCGTGTGCGGGTTGTCACCGGTGAGCATGATGACCTCCACGCCCAGCGCGCGCAGCTCGGCCACGGCCTGTCTGCTGCCGGGGCGCACGGTATCGGCCACGGCGATGATCAGTTCGGGGCGGTTGGCGCGGCACAGGAGCGTGGTGGTCTTGCCCTGTTTTTCGAATTCCTGCAGCCGGGCTTCAAGGGCCGGGCTGCATTGGCCCAGTTCATGGACCAGGCGGTGATTGCCGAGATGGAACGATTCGCCGCCGATCACGCCCTGCACGCCGCGTCCGGCCAGTGCTGCGAATTGCTCCACTTCCAGCGGCGTACCGCCATCCTGGGCGGCAATGGCGCGCGAGACCGGGTGGTCGGAGCGGGCTGCCAGCGAGATGGCCAGCTGCAGCAGCGCTTGCTGTTCGCCGCTGGTGTTGAGCGAGACCACGTCGGTCACCTGCGGTCGACCGAAGGTAAGGGTGCCGGTCTTGTCCAGCGCCAGCGCGCGCAGCTTGCGGCCCTGTTCGAGGTAGACGCCGCCCTTGATCAGGATGCCATGGCGCGCCGCCGAGGCCAGTGCGCTGACGATGGTCACCGGAGTCGAGATGACCAGCGCGCAGGGGCAGGCGATCACCAGCAGCACCAGCGCCTTGTAGAGCCAGGGCGTGAAGGCAGCGCCGGCCAGCAGCGGCGGCAGCAGTGCCACCAGCACCGCCATGGCCACCACGGCAGGGATGTAGTAGCGCGCGAAATTGTCGACGAAGCGCTGGGTCGGGGCACGCTGGCCTTGCGCCTGTTGCACGCTCCTGACGATGCGCGAGAGAGTGGAGTCGCCCTGCACCGCGCTCACGCGCAACTCGAATGCGCCGTGTTCATTGATGGTGCCGGCAAAGACCTCATCGCCCACCTGCTTGGCCACCGGGATGCTCTCGCCGGTGATGGGGGCCTGGTTGATGCTGGTGCTGCCGGCGCTGACCACGCCATCGAGCGGTACGCGCTCGCCGGGCGCCACGCGCACGATCGCTGCCAGCGTCACCTCGCGGGCCGGCATGCTGCGCCATTGGCCGTCGGCGTCGCGCACCGTGGCCAGGTCGGGTGTCATCGCCATCAGGCCGGCGATGGCGTTGCGGGCGCGGTCCAGCGAGAGCGCCTCGATCATCTCGGCCAGGGTGAAGAGCACGATCACCACCGCTGCCTCCGGCCACTGGCCTATCACGGCCGCACCGATGACGGCCAGCGACATGAGGAAGTTCATGTTCAGCGAGAAGTTGCGCAGGGCGATCCAGCCCTTCTTCAAGGTGCCCAGTCCCCCCAGCAGGATGGCCAGCACGGCCAGGGCGATCACCGGCAGGGAGCGGTCGTCGCCGCTGCTCCAGGCCAGCACCTCGGCACCCAGCGCAGCCGCACCGGCCGCTCCTAGCAGCAGCCAGCGGCGCAGCGGGATGCGGTAGGCCGCGGCCTGGTCGGGGGCGTTGCGGGCGGCCTCGGCGTCCAGCGAATCGGACTTCACCGCCGGCAGCATGTCCAGCGCCTTGAGGGTGGCCACCAGCGGGGCGATCGAGGGGAGCTGGTGTTGCACGGTCAGTTCACGCTGGATCAGGTTGAATTCGAGCAGGCCGACCCCGTCCATCTGCGCGAGGCGCTCGCGGATCAGCTTTTCCTCGGTCGGGCAGTCCATCTTCTGGATGAAGAACACGGCCTGCTCGGTGCCGCCTTCCAGGCGGCGGGCAGCGGGAGCGGCCGCGGCTGGGGCAGCGCCACAGGCATGGCTGCTGCAGCAGGTCTGGGCGTGCTGGTGCGCATGACCATGTTCATGTTCATGTTCATGATCGTGATCATGGTCATGGTCATGGTGGTGTTCATGCCGTCCATGGTCGTGGTCATGCGGATGCGCGTGCGGGTGTGCGTGCGAATGTACGTGCGAATGTGCGTGTTCTTGTCCAGCCATGTGATGCTCCTTGTGCAGCCAACAGGTTTCAGGGGTATATTAAAAAGCCTGAAGTAACTACAAGGTCAAGCAAGGAGTTGGCATGGATACGTTAAAAATCGGAGAGCTGGCCGGAAGGGCGGATTGCCCCGTGGAAACCATCCGCTACTACGAGAAGGAAGCGCTGCTGCCCGAGCCCACGCGTTCGCAGGCCAACTACCGGCTGTATGGCGAGCGCCATGTGGAGCGCCTGCAATTCATCCGTCATTGCCGCTCGCTAGACATGACCTTAGACGAGGTACGGGAACTGTTGCGCCTGCGCGATGCGCCCGAACAGGATTGCGGCGGCGTCAATGCCCTGCTGGACAAGCACATCGGCCATGTGGCCGAGCGCATCGCCCAGTTGCAGGGCTTGCAGCTGCAATTGCAGCAACTGCGCGCCCAATGCGAGGCCGAGCAGCCGGCGCGCGATTGCGGCATCCTGCAAGGCCTGGCCAACCTGCCCGACGAGGCCAGGCCGGCCAAGCTGGGCAGCCACGGCGGCGGCTGCCACTGAGCCGATGACAGCGGCTCAGCGCGCCAGCCAGGTCATCACCTCCTCGATCACTTCCTCGGACTTCTCGCGCTGGGGGAAGTGACCGGCGCCCGGGATGAGCACGCGCCGGTAGCCGTTGCCAAAGAATTTCTCCTTGCCCTCCGAGGTGGAGGGATGGTTGGCGCCATCCTCGGCGCCGTGCAACACCAGCGTCGGTACCATGATGCGCGGGGTCTGCGCCAGCCTGGCGTCCAGCTCGGCATAGGCTGGGTCGCCGTCGGCAAAGCCCCAGCGATGGCGATAGGAGTGCAGGCAGATGTCGGCCCAGTCGGGATTGTCGAAGGAGGCGGCCGTATTGCCGAATTCGCTGTCGGCAAACTTCCATGAGGGCGACCAGCTATTCCACATGAAGCGCGTGAAGGCGCGCCGGTCGCTGCGCAGTTCGGCTTCGCCGCGTGGCGTGGCAAAGAACCAGTGGTACCAGTAGTTACGTGATTGCTGCAGCGACAGCTTCTGGTCCGCCGTATTGGTGCCCCAGCCCACCGACAGGGTGATGCAATGCGAGATGCGCTCGGGCGTCTGGGAGGCTGCGATGTAAGCCGCGCGTGCGCCCCAGTCATGGCCGATGAGCGCATAGCGCTGCAGGCCCAGGGCATCGGCGAAGGCCATCAGGTCGGCCCCCAGCGCGGCCAGCTGGCCGCTGCGCGGCGTGTCTTCCGACAGAAAGCGGGTCGGGCCGTAGCCGCGCAGGAAGGGGCGGATCACCTGGTAGCCGGCCGTACGCAGGGGCTTGAGGAGGGTATCCCAGGTCCTGACATCATCGGGCCAGCCGTGGACCAGTACCACCGGTGGGGCATCGGGCGGGCCGCTGACCTCGTAGCCGATGCGCAGCTTGTCGGTATCGATGAAGCTCAGATGATTGGACTGGGGCATGGCGGGCGTTCTCCCTGTTGTTGCACGCAGACTTGGTCAAAGAAGCAGGATCCGAGAAGGGAAGATTACCATCTCGGCAATGAACGTGCGCGGCCCCCCCGAAAGCGGCTTGCAGAGGAGTTTGCTCACCTGTGCTGCAGGATGGCGTCCATCATCCAGGCGGTCTGCGCCGCACTGGCGCCGCATGAAGGATGGGGCGCGCCACCGCGCAGCTGCTCGACCATGTTGGCCACGTGGAATTGCTGGATGGGATCGGGATTGCGGATGTCCACTGCCAGCTGTTCTTCTGCCGTGGTGAGCAGCAGCGGCTGTTCCTCGAATATCGAAAAAACGATCTTGCCGGCGCTGCCGGTGATCTCGACCCGGTCGGCGCGTTCAAAGCTGCCGAAGTGCCAGCTGCCGCTGCCGGTGATGTCGTTGTGATAGCGCCAGCTGGCCGCCACCGCGTCACGCGCGCTGTAGAGACCCTGCTGGTTGCTGCTGCTGCCGGCGACCTGTGCCACCTCGCCAAAGAAATGCGAAAACAGGTTCAGCCCGTGGCTGGCCAGGTCATCGAAATAGCCGCCCGGCGCGATGCGCGCATCGGTGCGCCAGCGGTAGCGGCCTTGCAGGTCGTCCGGTCCGGGCGTGCGGGCCAGTTGCCAATGGACGTGGCGCGGCCTGCCGATGCGCCCCTCGGCCAGCCATTGCCGTACCTGCTCGAAGCGCGGCAGCGAGCGGCGATAGTAGGCCACGAACAGCGGTTGTCCGGCTGCCTCGAAGGCGGCCAGCATCTGCAGGCATTGGTCGTGGCTGGGGGCCATGGGCTTTTCGACGCAACAGGGTTTGCCGGCGGCAGCGACCTTCAGGGCGTAATGCAGGTGGGTATCGGGCGGGGTGGCGATATAGACGGCGTCGATGTCGGCGTCAAGGATCAGTGC
>JAFAMT010000246.1 GCA_019233085.1 Herbaspirillum sp. | reverse complement strand
GCAGTTCTCCTATGGCCAGGGCCGCATCGCCTCGGCCGGCCAGGTCCACGCGCTGGACGTGAGCCGACTGCTGGAGCTGGTACAGCAGTTCACCGGTACGCCGCCCCCCGTCAAGAGCGACCTGGTGCTCGACAGCGACTGGGATTTCACGCTGGCCGAGCGTGCCAGCGGCTACCTGCAGGTGGCGCGCCGCGGCGGCGACCTGCGGGTCAACAGCAGCGTGGGTGAAGCCGCGCTAGGTTTGTCCGAACTGAAGCTGCGCGCCGACTTCCAGGGCGAGCAGATGCGCTTGGCCGGCCGCATGGAGGCCGCCCGGATCGGCAGCCTGGACCTGGCCGGCCAGGTCGGCCTGCAGCGGGTCGACCGCCTGCTAACCCTGGCGGCGGGCTCGCCCCTGGACCTCAAGGCCCGGCTGGCCGTGCCCGAGTTGAAGCGCGTGGGCGACCTGATCGGCCCGCAAGTGAGCCTCAACGGCACGCTCTCGGCCGACCTCAATGCCGGCGGCACCCTGGCCCAGCCCAGGCTCTCGGGCGCCATCAACGGCGACAAGCTGGCCGTGACCCAGTTCGACCAGGGCATCCAGTTGAAAGACGGCATCGTGCGCATCGTCATGGACAGCAACGTCATCGAATTGCGCCGGTTCGAGTTCCACGGCGGCAACGGCACCCTGCGTGCCGATGGCAAGGTGCAGTTGGGTGCCGACAATCCCGACCTCATGGCCACCCTCACCGCCGAACGCCTGGAACTGTTTGCCAGCCCCGACCGCCAGTTGATGCTCTCCGGCCAGGGCAGGATCAGCAACCTCAACGAGCAACTGCATGTGGATGGCAAGTTCACCGTGGACAAGGCCTTGTTCGACCTGCCCAAGAGCAGCGCCCCCAAGCTGGGCGATGACGTGGTCATCGTCAGCCGTACCGGCAAGGACCGCGTGGGAGGTGCCGCCTCCTCGGCGCAGAAGCTTGAGGCCGCCACCGAGAAGCCGGCCAGCAAGTTCGCCCCGGTCATCCAGATCGCCGTGGACCTGGGCAACGACTTCCGCTTCCGCGGCAGCGGCGCCGACCTGCGCCTGCGCGGCGACATGAACGTGCGCAGCGAACCGCTGTCCCCCTTGCGCGCCACCGGCACCATCAACGTGGCCGAGGGCAACTACGAGGCCTTCGGCACCAAGCTCAATATCGAGCGCGGCATCATCAACTTCCAGGGGCCGATTGCCAATCCCAACATCAACATCCTGGCCATGCGCCGCAACCAGGATGTCGAGGCTGGCGTGTCGGTGACGGGCAATGCCCGGCAGCCGCGCGTGCAGCTGGTGTCGGAGCCGAATGTCCCGGACGATGAGAAGCTGTCCTGGATGATGTTCGGCCATGGCACCGACAGCTCCAGCATCGGCCAGCGCACCGCCAGCAGCCAGGCCCTGGCGCTGGTGGGTAACATGGGGGGCAAGCGCATCGCCAAGGACATCGGCCTGGACCAGTTCAGCATCGGCTCCAGCGAATCCGGACTGACCAACGAACAGGTGGTCAACCTGGGCAAGGCCATCACCGAGAAGATCACCCTGGGCTACGAGCAGAGCCTGCAAGGCGCGGCCAGCGTGGCCAAGGCGACCTGGCAGATCTCGCGGCGCTGGTCAGTCGTGGCCCGTGCGGGTACCATCAATGGCTTGAACATCCTGTTCAACCGACGTTACGACTGAGCAACTCCGGACTGCCTGATACCGCCGCAACGGGCGGCGTCAGGCATTCCCCGATGGACGCGGCGCCCGGGATTGGGAACAATATGCATCGGGAAAGGCCGTATCCAGGAAAAGCGTCATGCCAGAATTCAGAAAACTCAACGCATCGCAAGCAGCGCAATGGTTCGTTGTGGTGGTCTGCGCCGTCATCGTCGTGCTGGAGGCATGGACCGGCTGGCGCACCTACGACGTGGCCCTCGATGAGGCCACGCGCAACACGGCCAATACGACGCTGGCCCTGACCCAGCATGCCGACCAGACCTTCAAGGAGGTCGACATCATCCTGCAGGGCGTGCAGGAGCACCTGCAGTACAACGGCAGCTCGGCCAGCGCCCGTGCGCGCATCCACGATTTCATGGTCAGCTCGGTGGCCGGCCTGCCCCAACTGGCCGATCTCTATGTCTACGACGAAAACGGCCAGTCGGTACTGAGCTCCCAGCCCACCCTGGACAGCCGCTACATCCAGGACGACTACTTCCTGCATCACCGCCGCCTGCGCAGCAACGAGGTCTTCATCGGCCAACCCATGCGCAGCCGCATCAGCGGGCAATGGGTGGTGACGGTGAGCCGGCGCATCAACTTCGTCGACGGCGGCTTTGCCGGCGTGGTGGTGGCCGACATCGACCTGGCCTATTTCCAGCGCTACTACGAACAGTTCAACATCGGCCACGATGGTGCCATCCTCTTCGGCCTGAACGAGGGGACGGTGATCTATCGCCTGCCCCTGCTGAATCATTCCATCGGCCTGGATATCTCCAAGTCCGAACTGCAGCAGAACTACCTGCTGCGCAGCCAGCAAGGCTCGTTCGAGATGCGCTCGCCGCGTGACGACATCGTGCGCATCACCAGCTTCCAGCATTGCCGGCTCTATCCGCTGTTCGTGTCAGTGGCGCTGTCCAAGGACGAAGTGCTGCAGGACTGGCGCCGCCGCGTCTGGATACGGGGCGTGGCGGTGCTGCTGCTGCTGCTGGCGATCTGCTTTGGCGGCAACCGCCTGGTGGCCCAGGTGGCCCGTCGCGAGATGGCCGAAACCGAGGCCGTGGCGGCGCGCACCGAACTGGAAAGGCTCTACCGCACCCTGGAAGCGCAATCCCAGAAGGACGGCCTCACCGATGTCTTCAACCGGCGCTACTTCGATGCCGCCCTCACCGCCGAACTGGCCCGCCTGAACCGCTCCGGCGAATCACTGTCGCTGGTCATGGTGGATGTGGATCTGTTCAAGCAGTTCAACGACAACTACGGCCACGTGGCCGGCGACCTCTGCCTCAAGCGGGTGGCCGGGGCCATCGGCAGCATCGCGCGCCGCCAGGGCGACATCGTGGCGCGCTATGGCGGCGAGGAATTTGCCCTGATCCTGCCCAATTGCAATGCCGCCAGCGCCAAGGCGATCGCCGCACGCCTGCTGCAGGCAGTGCGCTCTCTCAATATCGCCCATGAGCGTAGCCCCATGGGCCACGTCACCATCAGCGTGGGCGTGGCCAGCCTGGCCAGCGGCAAGGGCGTGCAGATCGCCCCGCGCGAGCTGGTCGATGCTGCCGATGCCGCCATGTACCTGGCCAAGGAACAGGGACGGGATCGCGCGGTACAACACGAATTTCCGCGGCTGACGGTGATCTCGAATCACCAGGGCAGCCCCCGTTAAGCCATGCGCTGCCTGATCCGCTACCAATTACGCTCAGAGACGACCATGGGTCGCTATCAGTTCTGCTCGGAAGCCCCCGACCTGGACCAGGTGATCCTGCAACTGAGCCGTTTCCTGCATCCCGAGGTGATCTACGAATTTCCGCCGGTGCAAGGCACTCAGCAGGACTCGATCACCCAGCTGCGCCTGCGCATGACGCATGCGCGCCAGTTCCTGCAGCAATACTGCGGTATCAGCAGCCTGTCCTACATGATCCTGCCGGAAGATGCCGATACCGCCACGGGCCAATGGACCACCCTGCTGGCGAGCGACGACGACAGCTTCCCGGACGTTTAATAGAGACAAGTGAGGAGAGCCCAGCGGGAGCACCGGCTCAGGATGGTGGCGGCCGGCGTCACTCCAGCCGGATCTGGCGGTCGGCCACGCAACGCACGATATCGGCATCATGCGTCACCAGCAGCACCGCCGTGCCCAGCGCCCTGGCCTGCTCCACCAGCAGGGTCATGACGTCCTGCTGGGTCAGCGGATCCAGGCGCGAGGTCGGCTCGTCGGCGAAGATCAGCGCCGGCTTCATCCACAACACCCGCGCCAGCGCGATGCGCTGCAACTCACCGCCCGAGACCTGCCGCGGCAGGCGATCCAGCAGCACCGGCGCAATGCGCATGCGTACCAGCAAGCTCTCCAGCATCGCCCAGTCCAGTGCATGCAGGCGCATCAGGTCCTGCAGGGAGCAGCGCAGACTGACGGTGGGCACAAAGGCGGCAGCCGGGTCCTGGTAGATCTTCTGGAAGGCCGTGCGTGCCAGTCCGGGAGCCCGCACCACCGTGCCCACGTCGGGCTTGAGCAAGCCCAGCGCGATATTGCCCAGGCTGGTCTTGCCGGCGCCGCTGGGACCGGTGACGGCGATGATCTCGCCCGCATGGATGCGCATGTCCACCGTCGAAAACAGGCGATGTTTTCCGAAGGACTTGCTCACCTGGCGCAGCTCTGCAATCACCGGGCCTGTGACCGGTGCGACCGGCACGGTCGGCGCTGCCGGCCAGCAGGCCGGATCGGCAGCCAGCAGTCGTTGGGTATAGGCATAGCGCGGCGTGGCCAGTACCTCCGCCGCCGGCCCCTGCTCCACCATCTCGCCATCGCGCATGACCGCCAGTTGCCCGCCCAAGGCACGCGCCAGCCAGACATCGTGGGTGATGCACAGCAGGCTCATGCCCTGCGCGCGGGCCGCCAGCAGCAAGGCCAGCACCTCGTCACGACGATCGGCGTCCAGGCCCTTGGTAGGCTCGTCGATGATCATCAGCGGCGCGCCGGCCGCGTGCGTAGCCAGGAAGGCCACGCGCTGGGCCATGCCGCCGGAGATCATGAAGGGATATTTTGCGGCTGCGGCCTGTAGGCCCAGGCTGTCCAGGGCCGCAGCAGCCCGCTCGCGTGCAGCGGCGCGGGCCGTGCGCAGGCTGTCGCGACCATCGTCGACACCGGCATGGCTGACCAGCTCATAGGTCTCGGCTACCTGCTGTATCACCGGCATGGTCGGATCCAGCGCCAGCCAGGGTTCCTGGGGCAGCAGCGCAATGCTGCGCCCCCATCCGCGGCGACGCGCCCCGGAGTCGGCGGCGTCGCTAAGCTGGCCGGCGATCTCGATGCTGCCGCTACTGCGCAGGGTGCCCGGCAGATTGCCCATGATGGCCTGGGCCAGCAGCGACTTGCCCGATCCGCTCTCGCCCAGCAGGGTCAGCACGCCCCCTGCCGGAATCGAGAAATGCACGCGCCTGACCAGGGTGTGGCTCCCCTGCCAGACCGTCAGGTCGGCCACGCGCAAGGCCGCTGGGGTGGCGGCAACGCTCATGTCACCTCCTGTGCCGGCGCCAGCAACTGCAATCCCAGCAAGGTCGACAACAACACCAGCACCGGCGCGCCGACCAGCCAGGGAGCCTCGCGGTAGTAGGGCAGCAGCTCGATCATCATTACGCCCAGCTCGGGCGTGGGCGGCTGCAGGCCGACACCGACGAAACCCAGCGCCGACATGGCCAGCACCGAGCCGGCCAGGCCAAAACGCATCAGCGTCAGCAGGCGCGGCAGCAGCGCCGGCAACAGGTGGCGCCGCACGATGTAGAGCGCGCCAAAGCCCAGCAGGCGCGATGCTTCCACCTGCGGGCTGGCCAGCAGGATATGGCAGGCCGCGCGCACCACACGGAAATACTCCACCCACAAGGCCAGCGCCAGGCCGATATAAAGCGGCCAGAACCCGCCCGGGGCAAAGGCCGCCAGCAGCAGCACCAGCAACAGCCCGGGCAGGGCCAGCACCGCATCGGCCAGTGCCGCCATCACGCGCTCGGTCCAGCCGCCGCACCACGGCGCCAGGATGCCGGCCAGCGTGCCGGGAACAGCCGCAGACAGCACGCTGAGCAGGGCCAGCGACAAGGACAGGCGACTGCCGTAGAGCAGCCGCGCCAGCATGCTGCGCCCCAGGGGATCGTAGCCCAGTGGCTCGGCCAGGCTGGGCGGCTGCAGGAAGAGGTCGAGTTGCTGCCGCGCAGGATCGACGGCGAACAGCCACGGCCCCAGCAAGGCCATCACGGCGATGGCGCCCAGCAGCACCGCGCCGGTGCGCTGGGCGCTGCTCCAGCGACGGGGCCCTGCCTGCATCTCAGGCAGGGAGGAAGAAGACAGGATACTCATTGTCGACGGCGTGGATCGATGAGGGCGCAGGCGGCATCCACCAGCGCATTGAAGAGGACGAACATGAGGCCCAGCACCAGGGCCGTGCCCTGGATCATCGGCACGTCGCGGCCGAAGATGGCATGCACCAGTGCATGGCCGATGCCGGGCCAGGCGAAGATGGTCTCCACCAGCACCACCCCCTCGACCAGCATCACCATCTGCACGCCCAGGTAGGCGGTGACGGGCGCGGCAACGTTGCGCAGACCGTGTCGTGCCAGCGCCTGGGATGGCGTCAAGCCCTTGGTCAGGGCAAAGGCGAAATAGTCCGATGCGCGCACCTGCACCATCGCATCGCGCGCCACCCGGCAAGACGTCGCCGCCAGGCCCAGCGCCAGCGTCAGCGCCGGCAACAGGATGCCACCGTGATCAGCATGACCGGCCGCCGGCAAGGCCCCCAATTGCACCGAGAACAGCAGCACCAGTAGCAGCCCCAGCAGGAAAGGCGGCAAGGCGCGCAAGCTCACCGACAGACCCAGCGTGACACGATCGAGCCATCCGCCTGGCTTCAGGCCTGCCAGCACGCCCAGACTCGGGCCGATCAGCAGCGACAGGCTCATGGCCAGCAGGGAGAGCCGCACGGTCGGGCCCAGTTGCTGGGCGATTTCTAGCAGCACCGGTTGCGCGGTCACTTGCGAGCTGCCCAGATCAAGGTGCAGCAGTCGTCCCCACCAGTCCCCCAACGCCGCCGGCCAGGGGCGATCCAGGCCCAGTTCGACGCGCACCGCCTGCGCCGCTGCGCTGGTGACCATGTCGTAACCGTAACGGCCGGCGGCGATGCGATAGGCCATGTCGCCGGGCAGCATGCGCGTCATGAAGAAGCACAGCGTGCCCACCAGCAGCGCCACCAGCAACGCTTGCAGCAGACGCTGCAGGAGCTTGGGCAATATGTGTTTCAGGTCCATTGCAGTCGTGAGATCCGGTAGCTGCGTTCAAAGGGATCGATACTGGCGCCTTGCACACGGCGGCTGACGGCACAGGTCTGGCGGTACCAGACCACCGGGATCACCGGCAATTGCTCCTGCAGGATGGCGGCGATGCGCGCGCGCTGGATGCGCCCGCCATCGGCATCTTGCGCGGGGCGCGTCGCCAGCTGCGCCAGCAGGCCCGTCACCTCGCTGTTGTGCCAGCCCATGGCGCCCCAGTCCCCGCCCTCGGGGCCGAAGTCCTGCAGCAGGCTGGCCACCGGATCGGGCAGGTTGCCGTAGTTGCGCGCGGCCAGCGCCATCTGCAGCAGGCCACTGCGATGGCCGGCCGGGATGTCGCTGGAATTGCCGATCACCACCCGCACCGTGATACCGGCCTGGCGCATCTCCTCCTGCAGGGCGGTGGCGATGAGCGGCAGCTCGGGCCGATCGACGAAGGTGGTCAGGCTCAGGGCCAGCACCTGGCCGTCGCGATAACGCCTGCCATCGGCACCCTGGCGCCAGCCGGCTTGGTCGAGCAGTCGTCGGGCCTGGCGCAGGTCGGTGCGCAAGGGCGCCAGCCGGGGGTCATGCCAGCGCGACAGCGAGGGCGGGAACAGCTGCGTCGCCCCCAACCCCGGATCGCGCAGCAGGGCGCGAGCGATGCCCTGGCGTTCCACGCACAGGGCGATGGCCTGGCGCACCCGTACATCGGCCAGCAGCGGATCGCCGGCATTGAGCTTGATGATGGTGGTACGCGGCAGCATGGCCGAGACCAGCTGCGCACGCGGGCTATCCTGCAAGGCCCGTATGCTGGGCGGATCCAGTGAAAACGCCAGGTCGGCCTGACCGCCCTGGACCAGCAGGGTGCGTGTCTCGGCGCGGGCCACGCTGATGTAGCGGGCACGTTGTACCAGCCTGCCCGCCGCGGTATCGGGAGCGGCTTGGTGGCGTTCGACCTCGAACTGCTGCGGCAGCGAGAGGGACTTGATACGGAATGGCCCGCTGCCGATGATGGCCACCACGTTGCCCCGCGCATCGAAGGAGGCCGGGGCCAATATCTGCGCGGAGTAGTGGGTCAGCAGGTAAGGCAAGGGGCCGAAGGGCCGGCGCAGCGTGATCAGCAGTTCGCGCCCCAGCAGCGTCATGGTCGCGATATCGGCCAGCTGCAATACGCCCGGACGCGCCTGCGCACGCTGCAGGCAGGCCAGGATGCTGGCGGGTGTGATGGCGCTACCGTCGTGGTAGCGCCCCTCACCGCGCAAGGCAAAACGCCACTGCAGGCCATCGGCGCTGACGTGCCAGGCCGTGGCCAGGGCGGGCCGCAACTGGCCATCGTCGTCGACCTCCAGCAGCGTCTGCACCACTTCCATGCGGGCAAACATGTAGCCGGATCGGGAGGGGTCCAGGCCAGTCATCTCCCACGGCCCCACCACGGTCAGCACATCGCTGCCGACCAGACCCAGGGGGCCGGCGGCATGGGCGTGTCCGTCGTCATGCGCATGGGCGGACCGCCAGGGTGCGGCTGCCAGCGGCGTGGCCGCCATCACTGCTGCGGCCGCCGGCAAGGCCAGCAGCCGGCGCCGCCGGCGTGCGATCGGATGCGGATCCAAGGACACCCCTCAGAACTTCACGTTCAACGCCAGCGTGGCATTGCGCTCGTCGCCCGGCATGATCCACACATTGCTGTAGGAGCTGCTGTAGTAGCGCTTGTTGAAGAGATTGTTGACGTCCAGCGAGAGCTTCATGGCCGGAGTGAATTGCCAGTAGGCCAGGGCCCGCGCCGTCACGTAGCCGGGCAGCTCGAAGCTGCCGGCCTGGTCGCCATTGCGTGCGCCGACATAGTTCAGGCCGCCCCCCACGCCATAGGGTGCGCCGCGCGCGTCGGCATCCTCGAAGATGGCCAGCACGCTGCCGGAGAGGCGTGGCACATTGACCAGGCGCGAGCCCACGGCCAGCGTGTTGTCCTTGGCGACATAGGCATCCGTATAGGCCAGGTTGCCGGTGAAGCGCCAGTGACGGCCCAGCTTGCCGTTGGCGTCCAGTTCCACGCCACGGCTGCGCACTTCGCCGGCGGCAATCGAGAATGCCGTGTTGTTGGGATCGGTGGTCAGCACGTTCTGCTTGGTGATGTCGAAGACGGCCAGGGTGGCGCCGCTGCGCTTGTCCTCGCTCTGGAACTTCAGGCCGGCTTCGGCGGCGCGCGCGGTCTCGGGGCTGAAGGCATTGCCGTTGGCATCGCTGCCGGTATTGGGACGGAAGGACTTGCTGGCGCTGGCATAGACCGACCAGGCCGGCGTGACCAGCCAGGTCAGCCCCAGGCGTGGCGAGAAGGCGCTCTTGTCCTGGCGCGTGCTGGTGCCGGTGCGCCAGTTGTCCAGGCGCGAGCGGAAGCTGTCGGCACGGATGCCGGCCAGCAGCTTCCAGCGCGCCGACAGGCTGACCTGGTCCTGCAGGTACAGGCCGGTGCTGACCTGGTGCTCGCTGGTGGCGGTATTGGGCAACAGGGCCGGTTGCGCCTGTCCATAGACCGGGTCATTGATGTTGATGGCATAGGGCGAGGCCGCACTCGGGTTCACGCGCAGCATGCGCTGGTCCAGCGTCAGCCAGTCCGCTTCCACGCCCGCCAGGACCTCATGGCCCATGCCGCCGGCCTGCAGCTTGCCGCCCAGCTCGGCCTGCATCGAGGTGTCGTGCCAGCTGTAGTCGCGGTAGCGGCGCTGGCGCCACAGCGTGGCATTGTCGGCCCGCAGGGAGGCAGCTTCGGTGGAGTAGCCATCCAGCTGGCCATCCTTGTGGAAGATGCCGGTGCGCAGGTGCCAGTTCTCGTCGAGCTGGTGTTCCAGTGTCAGCAAATGGTTCTGGTTGTCCATCTTGATGTCGCCATCCCCGGGTTCGCCCAGGAAGCGCGATACCGGCAGCACGCCCGGATTGCCCTTGACGGCGACGATGCCGCGATCCAGCGGCACCTTCTGGCGCAGGAACTCACCCTCGTAGTTCAGCACCGTCTGCGCCCCCAATACCCAGGTGAAGGCCGGCGCCAGGAACTCCCGGTTGCTGGTGACGTTGTCGCGCACGCTGCCCTTGTGCTCGACGGCGGCATTGAGGCGATAAGCGACTTCGCTGTTGAGCGCGCCGGTGGAATCGACGGCCGTGCGGTAGGTGTCGTTGGTGCCGATGGACAGGTCCAGCGCATTGGCCGCCTTGAACTGCGGCTTCTTGGTGACCACGTTGATGGTGCCACCCGGCTCGCTGTTGCCATACAGTGCCGCTGCCGGCCCCTTGAGGAAATCCACGCTCTCCACATTGGCCAGGTCGCGCGGCGGTGCGTAGCCACGGTTGGAGGCAAAGCCGTTCCAGAGGATGTTCATGCCACCGTTGTCGCTGCCGGTAAATCCCCGGATGGAGTAGCCGTCCCACAGGCCGCCGAAGTTGTTCTGCTTGGCCACACCGCTGACGTAGAGCAGCAGGTCATCCAGGCGGGTGGCGGCCAGGTCATCGATCAGCTGGCGCGACACCACCTGGACCGACTGCGGCAGTTCCTGCAGGGGCGTGTCGGTGCGGGTGGCGCTGGAGGAGGTGCTTTGGCGATATTGCTTGCGCTCGCCTTCGCCGGTGATGACGACCTGGCCCAGGCCGCTGCCCTCCCCTTGTGCCGTATCAGCCCCCCAGGCCGTCACAGGTGTCTGGCCCAGGGCCATGGCGCCCAGCACGGCCGCCCGCAGTGCGGTCATTCTCATCTTTTTCCCTTTGTTGTCGTGGCATGCGGTGGCAAGTGCAGACGCCCGCGCCGATGCTGTTCATGAAGCGCCGACATTTTATGCAACCATGTTGCATTTATCAAGAGAAATGAATCGCATTTAGTACAATGCCGGCAGGTGCAGGAGTATAGGGAGATGCGAAGGCCAACGGCACCGGTGCGACGATTTGTCGCACCGGCGCGGCCCGCGATGACGGCGGGAGTGAAGGTGGATTAAAGCCAGCCCGCCTTGCGCAGGCGCCGCCAGAGCAGCGAGCAGGCAGTGAAGATGCCAACCAATACCAGCGGGAAACTCCATTGCCACGACAGCCCCGGCATGTTGGCGAAGTTCATGCCATAGAGGCTGAAGACCATGGTGGGGATGGCCAGGATGGCACCCCAGCCGGCCAGGGTCTGCACGATCTCGTTCTGGTGGATGGTGACCTGGGCCAGGTTGATCTGCACGGCCGACTCCACCATCTCGCGCAGGCGGTCGCCGGTATCGATGAAGCGCACCACGTGGTCATAGATGTCGCGGAAGTAGGCCTTGCCTTCCTTGGTGATCAAGCCCTCGTGGAAGCGCAGCAGCTGGGTACACACGTCCAGCAGCGGCGAGGCCGCCGAGCGCAGCCGGATCAGCTGGCGCTTCAACTGGTAGAGCTCCTGCAGGTAAGCCTTGCCGCTGATGGCACCGGGGTTGAAGAGCTGTTCCTCGTACTGGCTGAACTTGGCTTCCAGGTCATCCATGATGGGACGATAGTTGTCGACCACGAAGTCCATGATGGAATACAGCACGAAGCTGGGGCCGCGCACCAGGCGCTCGGGCAGCATCTCGCAATGCTCGCGCACCTTGGCATAGCTGCGCGAGGCGCCGTGCCGCACCGTGACCACGAAGCGCGGGCCGGTGAGGATGTGGGTCTCGCCGAACTGCACCTCGCCGCCAGCCAGCTGGGCCGTGTGCAGGACCACGAAGAGGGTGTCGCCGTATTCCTCGATCTTGGGGCGCTGGTGGGCGGCGTAGGCGTCTTCGACCGCCAGTTCGTGCAGGCAGAATTCTTCCTTGATCTTGTTCATCAGCTCGACATTGGGCTCCAGCAGGCCCAGCCAGACGAAGGTCCCCTCCTCTTCCAGCACGTCGCTGATCTCGTCGAGGGAAATGTCCCGGAGTTTTTTGCCCTTCTTGTAGACCGTGCAATTGACGATCATGTCGGGATCGATCATGTCTCTTTCCTGTTCTTGTCTGTGCTTGTCTGCGCTTGTCGGGCCTGTCGGATCAGCCGGCGCGCACGCGCCAGCGCAACCTCTGCTTGAAGACCTGGGCCATGATCACGCCGGCCAGCGTGATGATGCCACCGACGGCATGATAGCCATGCAAGGGCTCGCCCAATGCGGCCACAGCGATAATGACCGTCAATACCGGCATCAGGTTCACGAAGATGGCGCAGCGACTGGCACCCAGGTGGGCCACGCCGCGCATCCACAGGAACTGCGAGACGATGGAAGCGGCAATGCCCGCATAGAGCAGAATGGGCAGGTTATCGCGGGTCAGCGGCGAATGATGGCCCAGCACGAAACCCGGAAACAGCAAGACCACCGCCATCAACACCTGCACGTACAGCAATTGCCAGGTGCGCAGCGGCAAGGCCCAACGCCGCAGCATCACGCCATACAGGCCATAGGCGATGGTGGCCAGCAGCATGAGCAGGTCGCCGGTGACCACGCCCTGGTCGAACAGGGCCAGCGGGTGGCCGCGCCCGATCAGCACCGCCAGCCCGAACAGCGACAGCACGCCACCGGCCAGCGTACCCACGGTGGGGGGCTCGGACAGCAGCCGGATGCTCAACACCAGGGTCAACAACGGCATCAGCGAGGCGATGATGCCCATGCTGGTGGCCGAGGCCGTGGCGGCGGCGAAGTAGGCCAGGCTCTGGAACAGCACCATGCCCAGCAGCGCCAGCACCAGGATCTTGCCCAGGTGGGGCCGGATCTGGGCGCGCGCGGCCCAGGTGCTGCGCGCCAGGAAAGGCGACATCAACACGGTCGCCAGCACCCAGCGATAGAAGGAAATGTCTTCCGGCGCGATCACGCCGGCCGACATCTTGCTGATGACGGTATTGCCGGCCCAGATCGAGACCGCCCCCAGGGGGAACCAGAGATACTTGTACGGCATCGCCATGCTGCTCATGCAGGAGTCCTTCAGGCCGACTTGGCCTGTTCGTGGCCGGCCATCTCGGCACCGGCGTTATGCGGCAGCTGGCGCAGCATCAGCAGCGCGCAGGCGGCCACCGCGCCCACCACCAGGAAGGCCGGCCAGAAGTCTTGTGCCACCAGGGTGGCATGACCCTGGATCTCGTTGGACATCTGCAGCGCAAAGCCGGCCAGCACCACGCCCATGCCGATGGACAACTGCTGGGCCACGCTGGCCATGCTGGTGGCCTGGCTCAGGCGGAGCTTGTCGACATCGGCGTAGGAGATCGCGTTGAGGCTGGTGAACTGCAGCGAGCGGAAGCAGCCGCCGATGAGCAGCACCAGCACCATCAGCAGGTAAGGCGTCTGCGGCGTGAAGCAGCCGATGGCCCACAGGCCCAGCACGCCCAGCGCGCCATTGACCAGCAGCACCTTGCGAAAGCCGAAGCGGCGCAGGAAGCGCGCGGCAATGGTCTTCATGAACATGGCGCCGGCGGCCGACACGCAGGTCAGCAGGCCGGAGTGGAAAGGCGAATAACCAAAACCCAGCTGCAGCATCAGCGGCAGCAGGAAGGGAATGGCACCGATGCCGACGCGGTAGAACGAGCCACCGAACACCCCCGCACGCAGGGTAGGAATCTTCAACAGCGCCAGGTCGATCAATGGCGCGTCGGCACGCCGCGCATGCCAGACGTAGGCCGCCAGGAACACCGCCCCGCCGGCCACGCAGGCCAGCGAGATATCGGTGGCCACCAGGTGGCGGCCGGCTGTGGCCAGGCCCATCATCAGCAGCGAGCATCCCAGTGCCGAGAGGATGAATCCCCGCAGATCCAGCGGCGCGACCTGTTCGGCCTTGAGATCGGGAATGAAGCGCGTGGCCAGGTACAGGCCCAGCACGCTGATGGGAATATTGATGAAGAAGATCCAGCGCCAGTGGAAGTAGGTCGTGATGAAGCCCCCCAGCGGCGGCCCCAGCACCGGGCCGAACAGGGCCGGGATGGTGAGGTAGGACAGCGCCTTGACCAGGTTGACCTTTTCCACGCTGCGCAGGATCACCAGGCGCCCGACCGGCACCATCATGGCCCCGCCTATGCCCTGCAGGAAACGGGCGGCCACGAACTCCGGCAGCGTCGAGGAGATGCCGCAGAGGATGGAGCCCAGCATGAACACGCAGATGGCCGAGCGGAAGATGGTCAGCGAGCCGAAGCGGTCGGCCATCCAGCCCGAGATGGGGATGAACACGGCCAGGCTGACCAGGTAGGAGGTCAGGGCCAGCTTGAGCGAGATCGGGTCGACATGCATGTCCAGCGCCAGCGCCGGCAGGGAGGTGGAAATGACGGTCGAGTCCATCTGTTCCATGAACAGCGCACAGGCCACGATCAGGGGAATGATGAAGGTGCGGGGTATGGTCATCGGTGTTGGCGTAGGAATAGGCTCTTGGCGGCCGGCAGGCGTGGCAAGCCTTCAAGTATACCTTTTACGCTATCATGCTGCCGGATGCCCCCGCGCCGGCCGCTCGAGCGTCCTGCCAGCCGCCTCAACCCCGCACTGCCCTGCCCGCCTCATGAACGATTGCTTCGCCCTCCTCGACGACCACCTGGCCACGCCGGCCGAGCCACGCTCGCGCCTCTATACCGGCCACCTGCGCACGCTGGCCTGCCTTGAGGCGGCGCAGTTCCCGGCCTTGCTCGACGAGATGCAGGCAGCGCTGGCCGAGGGCCATCACGCAGTGGCACTGTGGAGCTATGAACTGGGCGCCGCCCTGCAAGGCCTGCCCCACCGCCATGCCGGCGGACCGCTGGCGCGGGTGATGCTGTTCCAGCGCTGCGAACGCCTGGGCGCCGCGCAGGTCGATGCCTGGCTGACTCAACAGGTAGAGGACGACCAGGGCGCCGGCATTCTCAATCTGCGCAGCAGCGTCGACGAAGCCGGCTTCCATGCCGCCATCGCCCGCATCCGCGACTACATCGCCGCCGGCGACACCTACCAGGTCAACTACACCTACCGCCTGCGGTTCGACGCCTATGGCGACGCCATCGCCCTGTATCGCCGCCTGCGGGCGCGTCAGCCGGTCCCCTATGGCGCGCTGGTGCGTCATGCCGATGGCAGCATGGTGCTGTCCTGCTCGCCGGAACTGTTCGTCTCGCACCAGGAGGGCGTGCTCAAGGCCAAGCCCATGAAGGGCACGGCCCGCGCCGCCGGCGCCGACGAGAAGGATGCCGAGGCCATCAACGCCCGGCGCGCGCTGGACCTGGCGGCGGACGAAAAGAACCGCGCCGAGAACCTGATGATCGTGGACCTGTTGCGCAATGACCTGGGCCGCGTGGCGGTCGCGGGTTCAGTGCAGGTACCGCACCTGTTCGACGTGCGCCGCTACGGCCAGGTGCTGCAGATGACGTCCACCATCCGCGCCCGCCTGCGCGCCGATGCCACGCTGGCCGACACCATCGCCGCCCTCTATCCCTGCGGCTCCATCACCGGCGCGCCCAAGCGCCGCACCATGGAAATCATCCACGAACTGGAAGACACACCGCGCGGCCTCTACACCGGCGCCATCGGCTGGTTCGACCCGCCGCGCCCGGGCGCCCTTGCAGAGCAGGCCGTGGGCGACTTCTGCCTCTCGGTACCGATCCGCACGCTGGAACTGCAGCCACCCCAGGCGGGCTTGCGGCATGGCGTCATGGGCGTGGGTGCGGGCATCGTCCATGACAGCGACGCAGCGTCGGAATTCACGGAATGCCGCCTCAAGGCGGGCTTCCTGACCGGGCTGACGCAGGAGTTCAGCCTGTTCGAGACGCTGCATGCCAGCCATGACGGCTGCCGTCATCTGGACCTTCATCTGCAACGCCTGCAAGCCTCGGCGCAGGCCTTCGGCTTCCCCTTCGACGAAGCGGCCCTGCGCGCCAGCGTCGCTGCCACCTGCGCACAACTGGATCCGGCACAGGCCTATCGGCTACGCCTGGCGCTGGATGCGCAAGGCGCGATCAGCATCCAGCATGCGCCGCTGAGCACGCTCACCGAACCGGTCACGGTGTTCCTGGCCGATACGCCCGTGGACAGCAGCGACATCTTCCTGCGCCACAAGAGCACGCGCCGCGAACGCTACGACGCCGCCTGGAAAGAGGCCGAGCGGCGCGGCGGCTTCGACATGCTGTTCTTCAACGAACGGGGGGAATTGACCGAGGGCGGACGCAGCAACGTGCTGGTCAAGCTGGATGGGCGCTGGATCACCCCGCCGCTGGCCGCCGGCCTCTTGCCGGGCGTGATGCGCCAGGTCTTGCTGGCCGATCCCCAGTGGAATCTGCAGGAAGGCATCCTCACCCGCGCCGATCTGATGCGGGCGCAGGAGATCGTGGTGTGCAATGCCTTGCGCGGACCGCTGCGCGCCGTCATCGGCAAATGAGATAAATCGTTTACCGTCCCCTCACCCCCGCCGCCCATGACTCAGCGCAGGGCGGCGTTGTCCTTCAGGGCTTTGGCTTTCTCGGCCTGCTGCCGTTGTAGGGGGCCCAGGTCATCGAGGTCATGCCCGTCCCAGCCTCCGCCCAGGGCCTTGGCCAGCAGTACGCTGGCGGCCATGCGGCGGTTGAGGATATTGAGCGAGGTCAGCTCGGCCGACAGCGCCGTGGCCTGGGCCGTGATCACGCTGACATAGCTGACCGTGCCGGCCTTGTACTGGTTGGTCACCAGCGTCACCGCCTGGCGCGCCGCCAGCAGGGCCTCGTTCTGCACCGCCGCCTCCTGCTCCAGGATGCGCAATGCGGCCAGGTTGTCCTCCACATCCTGGAAGGCCGTCAGCACCGTCTGCTTGTAGGTGGCCACCGTGCCGTCGTAGCTGGCAATGGCCTGGTCGGTGGCGGCGCTGCGGGCGCCGCCGTCGAAGATGGTCTGGGCCAGTTGCGGTCCCAGCGACCACACCCGGCCCGGCAGCGTGAACCAGTCGGCAAAGCTGGAACTCTGGTAGCCGCCCGAGGCCGACAGCGTCAGGCTGGGGAAATAGGCTGCCTTGGCCACACCGATCTTGGCATTGGCCGCGGCCACGCGGCGCTCGGCGGCGGCCACGTCGGGGCGGCGCTCCAGCAGCATCGACGGCACGCCCTGCGGCACCGGCGGTGCCACCGCCGTCAGCGGGGCCTTGGGCAGCGAGAAGCTCGACGGCGTCTTGCCCACCAGCAGCGCGATGGCGTGCTCCACCTGGGCGCGGGTGACGCCATTGTCCAGCGCCGAGGCCTGGGCCGACTTCAACTGGGTCTGCGCCTGGATCACGTCGGACTTGGCCACCATGCCGGCGGCGTACTGGTTCTGGGTCAGCTGGTAGGAGCGCTGGTAGGCCTCTACCGTGTCCTGCAGGACCTGCTGCTGGGCGTCCAGCACGCGCAATTGCAGGTAGTTCTGCGCCAGCTGGGCCTGGGCTGACAGGCGGGCTGCCGCCAGGTCGGCCGCGCTGGCCTGGGCGCTGGCCTGGCTGGCCTCGACATCGCGGCGCACCTTGCCCCAGATGTCGGCTTCCCAGGATGCCGTCAGTGCAAAGTTGTAGCTGTTGCGCACGCTGCCTGTGCTGGCGTTCGAGGAGGATGACGAAGATGAACTGCTGCTGGAGCTGCCGCCGCTGCGGGAGGCCGACGCCGAGGCTGCCAGCGTGGGCGAATAGGCCGAGCGCGAACTCTGCACCAGCGCCACGGCACTGCGGAAGTTTGCCTCGGCCAGGGCCAGGTTCTGGTTCGAGACGTCGACCTGCGCCACCAGCGCATTCAATTGCGCATCACCGAACATCTCCCACCATCTGCCATCGGCCACCAGGTCGCGCGGCTGGGCGGGATGCCAGTCCTGGCCTTCCTTGAAGACGGCCGGGGCCGGCTCCAGCTGCGGGCGCACGTAGTCGGGCCCGACCGAGCAGGCCGCCAGCGCGAAGCTGGCCATCAGCACCGCCAGCAGGGGCTTCAATTTGAACAGGTCTTGTTGCGTCATGCGATTCTCCATGGCGGCAGCCTCAGGCCGCCGATGTTGCTGTCTTGTTCTTGCGACCGAAACGACGGTGGCCCCAGGCGCTCAGTCGTTCCATGTACAGGTATACCACCGGCGTGGTGTAGAGCGTGAGCAGCTGGCTCACCAGCAAGCCGCCGACGATGGAAATGCCCAGCGGCTGGCGCAGCTCGGCGCCGTCGCCATGGCCCATGGCCAGCGGGATCGCGCCCAGCAGCGCAGCCATGGTGGTCATCATGATGGGACGGAAGCGCAGCCTGCAGGCCTCGAAGATGGCGTCGCGCGGCGACAGGCCGCGGTTGCGCTCGGCATCGATGGCAAAGTCCACCATCATGATGGCGTTCTTCTTGACGATGCCGATGAGCAGGATCACGCCGATCAGGGCGATGAGGCTGAAGTCGGTCCCGGTCACCATCAGCGCCAGCAAGGCGCCCACACCGGCCGAGGGCAGCGTGGAAATGATGGTGATGGGATGGATCAGGCTCTCGTAGAGAATGCCCAGCACGATGTACACCGCCAGCAGCGCCGTCAGGATCAGGATGGGCTGGCTGGAGTTCGATGACTGGAAGGCATTGGCGGTGCCGGCGAAGGTCCCCAGCACATTGGTGGGCACGCCCAGCTGCGCCATGGCACGGTCGATGGCGGCGGCGGCCTGGGACAGCGACACCCCCTCGGCCAGGTTGAAGGACAGCGTGGAAGCCACGAACTGCCCCTCGTGGCCCACCGACAGCGAGGTGGTGGTCGGCTCGAAGCGGGCAAAGGTGGCCAGCGGGATCTGCCGCGAGGGCGCCGTCGAGATGGTCTGGGCCAGGCCGCTGTTGGCGTTGAGCTTGCCCGAGGCCGACAGCGCCGGTGGCGTCGACAGCGTCGAGGTGGTCGGCGACAGGTTCGATGAACCGGCCAGGCTGACGTAGGTATCGCGCAGGGTCTCGGGGCTCTGCCAGTACTTCGGCGCGGCTTCCATCACCACGTGGTACTGGTTCATGCCGCTGTAGATGGTGGATATCTGGCGCTGGCCGAACAGGTCCGAGAGGGTCGAGTCGATCAGCTGCGGCGTCACCCCGGCTCGCATGGCGGTATCGCGGTCGATGGTCAGGGTGGTCTGCAGGCCGTTGTCCTGCTGGTCGGTGCTGATGTCTTCGAGTTCCTTGAGGTTGGAGAAGGCCAGGCGGATCTTGGGCTCCCACACCCGCAACAGGCCCACGTCATCGGACTTGAGCGAGTACTCGTACTGCGAATCGCTCTGGCGCGCGCCGATGCGGATATCCTGCACCGGCACCAGGAACACGCGCGCACCGGCCACCTTGGCGGTCTTGATGCGCAGGCGCGCCACCACCTTGTCGGCGCTGTCCTTGCGCACCGTCAGGGGCTTCAAGGTGACATACATGAAACCGCCATTGCGCCGCTGCCCGCCGGTGAAGGCCACCACGTC